>JAHEDW010000049.1 GCA_024641025.1 Gallionella sp. | reverse complement strand
CTGTCGGAGAGCGGGAATTCGAGTGGTGATGATCACAGGAGACCACGCACTAACCGCACAAGCGATTGCTCATGAATTGGGCTTGCCATCCGAACAGGTTCTCACTGGAAGCGAAATGGACGCGCTTTCCGATCAGGCATTACTTGCCCGCATAAGAGAAATTCAGGTATTTGCACGCATCGTTCCACAACAGAAACTGCGTCTGGTAGAGGCATTCAAGGCAAATGGCGAAATTGTCGCGATGACAGGGGATGGCGTGAATGATGCACCTGCACTCAAGGCTGCACATATCGGCGTAGCGATGGGTAAGCGCGGAACTGATGTTGCCAGAGAAGCTGCCAGCCTAGTTCTTCTCAGGGACGACTTCGGGTCCTTGGTAGAGACCATCCGCATGGGACGACGCATTTACGACAACCTGCGCAAGGCGATGAGCTATGCATTGGCCGTGCATATTCCCATAGTTGGTATGGCATTGCTTCCCGTCTTGTTTGGTGAACCGCTTTTGTTACTTCCAGCACACATCATGTTTCTGCAGATGATAATTGACCCAGCATGCTCCATATTGTTTGAAGCCGAACCCGAAGAAGCAAACATTATGCAACGTCCTCCAAGACCAGTTAATGAACCTTTGTTTGGTGGAAAACTGTTAGCCAGCAGTCTGTTGCAAGGTTTAGTGGCGTTTGCCGTTGCCTCGATAATATATTTCTGGGCATTATCTAATGGGATGGATGAAAATACTGTTCGAGCACTAGTATTCATCGCAATGGTGGCGGGAAATATCGCACTGGTATTCAGCAACCGCTCACTGAATGCAACATTGCCAAACACATCGGTACGCAACCCGGTACTCTGGTGGATCGTGCTGGCCTGCGTTGTGAGTTTGGCGTTGGTTCTAAGCCTTCCATCGTTGCGCGAGCTGTTCCACTTTGCTGGAGATGCACCGCATATCATTGGTGTAGCTGCTCTCTCGGCACTCAGCGTGCTTTTTATCAGTACGGCAATGAAAAGGATACTGCATCAAAGGTGGCATTAAATTTGGTGCGCATCAACTTCCCATTGACGCAAGCGCGAATTGTGCGTACAAAGTAGTCTGGTATTTGATTCAAAGTCATTGCAGTACTGGTTTTCCATGTGCATTCTTCGATTCAAATAGTTCACTGGGAGTTTTCCCGTATTTTTTAAAGGAAGTAATCACATGGCAACAGGTACAGTTAAATGGTTCAACGACGCAAAGGGTTTTGGCTTTGTCACTCCTGATGATGGCAGCGAGGATCTTTTCGCACACTTTTCGGCAATCAACATGAGTGGATTCAAATCACTTCAGGAAGGCCAAAAAGTCAGCTTTGAAGTAACACAAGGTCCAAAAGGCAAGCAAGCCTCAAACATCCAGGCTGGCTGATCGCCTCCTGAGAGAATAAAAAGCCCGGCATTAATGCCGGGCTTTTTTCACGATAAATGATCATCCAAGGAGTGTTGTGGAGATCAATCAAGCGTCCTGTGCCACATCATCCAGACCGAGCGCGTGAATGGCTTTAACTCTATCAAAGCTTCTTTAGATTCGACCATTATTTTGGGTGATAGCGATGCGCGACTTTCCTCAGCAGTCAGATGCCAGCGAATACTGGCGACCCAAGTAGTAAATTTTTCAATATTGACGTATTCGGGCAGGCTTGAAGTGCCGCCAAACCCAAACCCGACTGAAGCCCTGTCCGTTAAACCTGCTCTAGCACTAAAGCGATCGCCGACTGATTGCGCTGTGTTGTAATGGGTGAGTTTAATCGAAGCAAGATCAATCCCCGGAACAAAAGGGCCTGAGTCAGGTTGAGCAGCTTGAGCGCCATGCATCTTAAAAATCAAACTGCATAGAATGCACCCCATGCATAAGCGAAGCATTGCTGATTGCACTTGCGAAATATTTGAAACAGAGTCGGCGGCGTTCATCTAGCGCTCCTTTACTATCTATTCAAGCGGCTTAGGAGGCCAGAAGGCGACAGACCATGTACATGGAAGCATTCCATATCGCAGTCCCGCTGCCATAGTTTCCCTTAGGCCGGTGACTTTGCGCCCTTACCTTTCAGTAAGTTTGCCAAGTGAATACAGATTATTCGATAGCTACGATGAAGTCAAAACCAGTCAGAACAGACGGTTGATTTCCCAGATGAGTGGTATTTGCATTTCAGCAGCACATTTCCAGAGCCTATGCTCTTGCCGCGACATTGACTGATTAATTATATAAATTCAAAATGTTATATAAACAGCGACGCCCGTCAAATCTATACTTGAGGGATCGAGTTACCCTTCGGAACCTTGAAGTTCCTTGAGATACACCACTAATCATTCTTGTCCTTTTTTTCAATAAATTCGATTTTGTATCCATCTGGGTCTGTTACGAAAGCAATTACAGTCTTACCATGCTTCATCGGCCCGGCTTCTCTGGTTACCGCCCCTCCCTTATACCTAACCAGTTCACATGCCTTATTTGCATCTTCAACCTCGATTGCTATATGACCATAACCTGAACCTAGATCATACTTATCAACACCCCAATTATATGTAAGCTCTATAACGGCGCCCTGCTTTTCATCCTGATAACCGATAAATGCCAACGTGAACTTTCCTTCTGGATAATCATTGCGTCGCAGCAATTTCATTCCCAGGACATCTGTATAAAATGCTATCGAACGATCCAGATTCCCTACTCTAAGCATGGTATGAAGAATACGCATATATCACTCCTTTCGATTCTCAAGTTCTTCCCAACGCTTCATTGCCACAAGTAGTTCATTTTCTATCTCCTCGCTGCGGCTCTGCAACTTTTTGGCACGCTGAGCATTTTGCCGATAGATAGTTCCATTCGCAAGATGTTCAACTATTTCGTTTTGCTCCTGCTCGAGCGACTCAATTCGCTTTGGCAAAGCTTCAAGCTCCTGAGTCTCTTTGTAATTTAGTTTGCTGGCCAACTTATGTTTCTTCGTGGATGAATCTATGGAGGCAGGCGTTTTGGAAACAATTGGTTTTTCTGCCGCAGCAGCCTGAAATTTTTTTACCCGTACCCAATCCTCATAGCCGCCAGCATACTCGATCAGCTTGCCGTGACCCTCGAACGCAATCACTTGTGTGACTACGTTGTCAAGAAAAGCCCGGTCATGACTTACCAGAAACAAGGTTCCCTCGTATTGCGCCAGCAATTCCTCGAGCAGTTCTAGCGTTTCGATATCCAGATCGTTGGTCGGCTCATCAAGCACCAGTACATTGGCAGGTTGGGTGAACAAGCGGGCCAGCAAAAGGCGATTTCGCTCACCGCCAGAACAGCTTTTTACAGGCGAACGGGAACGTTCTGGTGGAAACAGGAAGTCGCCAAGATAACTGATGACATGCTTCTTCTGCCCACCAATCTCAATAAAATCCGAACCTTGGCTGATGGTGTCTACCAAGGTAGCTTCGTCATCCAACTGCTCGCGCAACTGATCGAAATATGCCACCGTTATCTTCGTGCCCAGCTTCACGCTTCCACTGTCCGGAGGTAATTCCCCGAGTATGATCTTAAGAAGCGTACTCTTACCCGAACCGTTCGGCCCAAGCAGGCCAATCTTGTCTCCGCGCTGGATACGGCATGAAAAATCATCGATGATGCTGCGCTCACCATATGACTTGCAAACATGGATAAGCTCCGCGACCAGCTTGCCGGAACGCTCCCCAGCATCTACGCTCATCTCGACCTTGCCGAGTTTTTCGCGGCGTGCTGCCCGCTCGCGGCGTAATTGCTCCAGCCTCAGAACACGTCCTTCGTTGCGCGTGCGGCGCGCCTTTATTCCTTGTCGTATCCAAACTTCTTCCTGCGCGAGGACTTTGTCAAATTTGGCGTTGACCACTGTCTCGTCAGACAGCATGCGTTCCTTGATTGCCTGATAAGCTGAAAAATTTCCTGGAAAACTAGACAGCCTGCCGCGGTCTAATTCAACAATACGCGTCGCAACATTATCCAAAAATCGCCTGTCGTGGGTGACAAACAATACAGCGCCGATAAAGTTATTAAGTAATCCTTCCAGCCATTCGATGGATGCAAAATCAAGATGATTGGTCGGTTCGTCAAGAATAAGTACATCAGGCTCCGCCACCAATGCCTGTGCAAGTGCCACCCTTTTTCTCTGCCCTCCGGACATTTCTCCAATACATTTGTCTGCATCCAAGTCAAGTTTGGTGATTGCAGTCTCGATGCGTGCTTGAGCCGACCATCCGTCTTGGGCCTCAAGTTGAGTCTGCAAATGATGCATCTGCTCCAACAAAACTTCCACTTGCGAATCCGGTTCAGATATAAGGTGTGAGACCTGATGGTAATCGTGCAGCAATTTCTGTAACGCTCCCAGACCCTTGGAAACGGCATCAAACACCGTGTCTTTTGGGTCAAGTACAGGCTCCTGACTGACAAAGCAAATCCGAGCCGTCGGCGCACGCCACACCATACCGTCATCAAGCGCTCCAAGGCCGGCAAGCACACGCATCATGCTAGATTTGCCGCCGCCATTGCGGCCAATTAACCCGACGCGCTCACCCTCATCAAGCTGGAAATCTGCATGATCCAGCAAGGCAACGTGACCGAAAGCAAGGCATGCCTTGTCTAATGTGATAAATGGCATGACAGGAAATTACTTCCTGGGTAGCGAGGACTGATAGAGGAAAGAAAATCCCACAACCCAGATTGCCATGACCCAATATCCAAATGCGGTGGTAAATTTTCCCAGAACCATCAACAAATCGCGACTTTCGATTATGAGACTGACATAGGGATAGATAAACAGCAGACTTGCAAGTAGGTTTGCCATCATCACCAGACGATGTCCAAAGATGAAACCGTTCCCTTCTGGATTGCCCTCCGGAGGCAAGGTGCCTCGCAGATGATGTATTGTGAATACTATACCAAACAACAACAGTGCTCCAACCAAGCGACTAGGGATATCTCCCTCCTGAGTAATAGCTCCAAGTAGCTCAAGAATTATGCGCCCGACAGCAGCTACCCATCCCATCGCGAGGGTCTGCGGAATGAAGAACCAGGCCATAAACAAATTTATCTTGTACTTCATTAGGACTTGCTCCCGGCTGTCAATATTTTCAAATCATCGATAATCTGTTTCGAGTGCCGCGATGTTTCAACGCTCAGATAAACTTTGCCGACATTTCCGTGTGGATCGATCAGAAATGTATATCGGCGGGCAACCTTGATAAAGAGAAGGTTCATCAAGGCACCATAGCGTTCAGCCGTTTCAGTCGTTTTATCTGCCAATAGCGGAAAAGGAAGATGATATTTATTGGCAAATTCCGCATGGCTGTTGGTGTCATCCACGCTAACGCCTACAACTTGCGCGCCCAATTCAATGATTTGATGCAAATCATCGCGAAACGCGCATGCTTCCTGTGTGCAACCCGGAGTATCGTCCTTGGGATAGAAATATAGCACCAGCCACTTGCCGCGGTAATCTTGCAGCGTATGTAGCTTGCCATTTTGGTCAGGAAGATTGAAATCAGGGGCTGACGAACCAACCTTGGGCAACTCACCAGCGCGGGCTGCACGCGCAACGAACAACGACGCGAGAACAATCAACGCGCCAACGATAACCAACCACTTCATTTTAACTTCCTCCAAACAATGGATTCCTGAAACTCCAGAAGCGCAACAACAAAGCACTAAGCATTGCCAACGCGCCCGCAAATAGGAAAGCCATACTGGCATTCCAGTAATGCCAAACAGTTCCGAACAGCAATCCTGCTGGTATTGCGCTCGCTCCTATAGCCAGATGATACCAGCCGAAAGCGGAACCGCGCTCGTGCTTGTCTGCATACAGGCTGATCAAAGCGCGTTCGGTCCCTTCCCCAAGACCTCTCAGCAAACCATACAGGACAGTGGCAAACCACAGCGCGCCGCTTTGATCAACCAAACACAGCACCACAAAACTCATCGCATAGCCAAACCAACTTAATGTTGTAACATTCTGCTTCCCGACACTATCCGAGATTTTACCGCCAAGCAGGGATGCTAAGGACTTGCTGATACTGAGTATTGCCCACAACAATAAAACCTGCACCAAGGTCAAGCCCAATTCATATCCGCGAAGCAGGATGAATGTCTCCGAAGCTCGAGCAAAAGTGAACAACACCAGCACCCACAGATAGCGGCGCATGGGATGTGACAATATCGACCATGCGAGTGGCGACCGTTGCTCCTCGAACTCGACTTTCAAGGGCGGGGGTTCGCGAACCCCGAATATCAGCACCAGCAATACCAGCGCACCCGGCACCGCCGACCACATGATCACATCCCCTACTGGCCAGTGTAGCCAACCCAGTGCAGCTATGGCGAGCAGTGTTCCAACCAAAGCTCCAGCATTGTCCATAGCACGATGAAATCCGAATGCGAATCCGTGTATTTCTGCATGTGCGATATCGCCCAATAGTGCATCTCGCGGCGCGTCGCGCAATCCCTTTCCGGCGCGATCGAGACTTCTCAACAACAACAAAAAACTCCAAGCCGACACGATACTCATCAACGGACGAGCCAGGTTCGAGAGGCCGTAACCGATAACCATCAACCTTTTACGTCGCCCGTGCTTGAAGTCCGAATAGCGCCCCGCCCAAAGCTTCAAAAAACTCGCCGCGGCATCAGCAATTCCTTCGACCAAGCCCAGAATCACCGGTCCAGCACCAAGTACAGTGGCAATCAGGATAGGGATGAACGGTGTCACCATCTCTGAAGCCATATCGTTCAGAAAACTAACTAACCCGATGGCAATCACGGAAGATGGCAATTTATGACGGTTCATATTAGTTATGCAGTGTTTGAGCTAAAATACTCCCTGAAGTCCTCGTAGTTAAATGGATATAACCGGCCCCTCCTAAGGGTCAATTACAGGTTCGATTCCTGTCGGGGACGCCAAATTCTAATGTTATCCTGTCCAGCATCTTCGAGCATCCCACATATTTGCTATCTGTAGGCGTATGTTAAGTCTGCATCGATTTATAGCCTCTTATCCTATTTCAGAGACAAAACATGAATTAACTTGTCCTGAGATAGGAAAACAGAGCAAATATATTTGCGAATAGAGAAAAGAGTCAAAAGCTGGAATGATAAAGACTAGAAACGAAAAGACAAGAACCGACTCGCTTGAGAAAGCTGACTATCTCAGTTAATGATCCTTGGTTAGATGAGTTCGAAATAGAATCGAGCAGCAAATATGATGAATGCAAAATATTTGCAAATATTTGATTATAATAATTCAGTTCAAAGAGTTACTTTTTTCCAAGTCTTGCTTTATTGCCACATCAAATGAAATATAAACGAACTAACCTACGACAACGAGAAGCCTTCGACGTATGGCTTCCTATTGCAATGGCAATTTGTGGCGGCAATCTGACCGATCGGGAACGCTCCATTATTCGGCTGAGTTTTAAGTTAGGGTGGGATGCTCGCACACTAGATGAAAAAGCTCCAATAGGTTACAAGTATAAAAAATAATATAGAAATCTGAGAAGTATTAATGTGAGGAGACATTCAATAATAAATGCAATTGATGCAACACGGCCTGTGCAATAAAGCACGGGTAGAGGTTTAATTTCTCAGACCTATATCATTCAACATGAATTGAGCTTATGCCAAAGTGAGGAAATCGATCTAACGCTTCACGCTTTGGTTCATCACAGGCACCCAATCCTTCATCGTCGCGCTTCCCACCGATTCTTTCTCTAATGATCCCCTGAAGTATTCCTGAGCCGATCAGGCCAATCTTCCTGATTTACGTCAGATCAATTTCAGGCTGACACAAGCATGATTTGGCGCTTCAAATTACTCTGTCATTCCCGCCATCAATCGGAATTTGCGCACCGGTGATCTTCGCAAACAACCCTCCGCACATTTCTGCTGTGAGCTCAGCTACGTCCCGGCTGCTAACTTCCTCATGAAGCACGTTATTACATTTGTATTCATCGACAGTCATGCCGTAATGGGCGGCACGTTGCGATAGAACCTCTGGAGTCCATATTCCAGTATCGAAAACTGCATTCGGATGAACCAGATTGATCCTAATCCCATCAGCACCCCACTCCAAAGCTGCAACGCGAGCCAATTGGGTCAGCGCTGACTTTGATGCAGAATAGGCTGAAGCACCAGGCCCAGGAGCCGGGACGTTCTTTGATCCAATGACTACGACGCGCCCATACCTTGGTGCAACTTTCAGCAACGGGTGTGCCTCGCGCATGATTGCCAAGTTTGAGTCCAAGTTAATCGTCATCACTTTGCGCCACTCGTCATCAGAAATCGCCGCAATCTTTTTCCCACCCGGAAATACCCCAGCATTCAGCACCAAAATATCGATGCCACCATAACGTTGTAGCGCTTGGTGTATAACCCGTTTGATGTCTTGAAGCGAGGTCAAGTCGGCCGTAATGCCGAGATAATCTTCGCGATTATCGAACATTGATTCGATAGCCGGGTTGATGTCAACCGCTACTACCGCAGCACCACGATCGAGGAATGATTGCACGCACGCCTTGCCTATTCCTGAAGCAGCTCCAGTCACCATCGCTACTTCGCCCGCATACGCTTTGGGCGTACCTGATTTTTTCAGCTTGGCTTGCTCGAGGTCCCAGTATTCAACCCTGAACAGATCGGCTTCGCTCAAAGCCTGATACCCCCCCAATACCTCACTGCGCAAAATGATCTCCTGCGTATGTAAATATATTTCCTCAATGATTTTAGTGTCGCGCGCCGAGCGCCCTGCAGTGACAAGCCCGAATTCTTTATCGATAATAACGCGCGGTGCGGGGTCGAGCATCGTCAAAGGTTGCTTTGCAACCTTCGAATATGTATCAAAATATTTTTTGTATGATTGAACATACCTATCGACATCCCGACCGAACTGCGGCAGACGCTTCGTGCGGATGACGTGGTCAGGTGTTGCCGGGCCTCGCTGGGAAATACTGCCAACCTCTGGATGTCGCGCGAACGCCAGCGCAGAACTGGCAGTGCTTGTTCGCAACAGCATCGGAAAACCGGCGGCAGCGGAAACCGCTTTTCGTAACGAAGCCTGCGCCAACCAATCAGCCTCAATCTCGTATTTCCTTTCGTGGGACAATAGCGCGTACTTATTCAGGTAAGTCTCGGCACGTCCAACCAAATCTATCATCCGGTCGTATGACTGCTTCGCGGTGCCACCGAAACTGAAGATACCGTGATTCATCAGCACCATTCCAATGGTGTGCTCTGTAGCCTGATTAGAGTACAGCTCTGCACACAACTTGGCGAGCTCAAAGCCCGGCATCACGTAAGGAAGCACGATGACCTCTTCGCCATATATTTCCCGGATACGCTTCTCACCATTTGCAGTATTGGTAATGGCAATGATCGCATCTGCATGCGTATGGTCGACAAATCGGTGCGGAATCAGGGCATGGAGGATTGCCTCGACCGAAGGTGCGGGAGAAGCCGGATCGAGTGAAGCCAGTTTCAATTCTCGAGCCATGTCGATGTCAGACAATTGCTCTAGGCGGGCCAACTTCTGCATTGCCTCCATACGCACCGCCACGAAATCCTTCTGCTCGATTGTTGCCAGGTCGGAACCGCTGCCCTTCACAAACAATGTCTCAATGTCATCACCGAAAATGTCTTTACAGATACCCTTGACTGACGTGTTGCCACCTCCGTGTAAAACCAACTCTGGGTTTGCGCCTAGAAGACGAGAGGAATAGACGCGTTCGGCTAAATATCCATTATGCTTGCCGGCGTCAGAGTCGTTCCAAAGATTCTTCATTCTGCTACCCTTAAATTACAATCCGTTATCAATATAAGGTCCGAATCGCCCCAGCATTGGCTGCTACCACTCCATGCTCAGTGATCAACCCTGTAACCAACCTTGCCGGAGTCACGTCAAAGCCATAATTGGCAGCCCGCGAACCCGCAGGAGTAAGCTGCACGGTTCTCACCTGCCCATCGTTACACAACCCAGAGATGTGAGTAACTTCCTCCTCAGCGCGTTCCTCTATCGGGATCTCCTTTACGCCATCCTGCAATGTCCAATCTATAGTCGGTGTAGGCATGGCAACATAGAATGGCACACCATTGTCGTATGCTGCCAACGCTTTCAGGTAAGTGCCAATCTTGTTGCAAACATCTCCGTGTGCTGTAACGCGGTCAGTACCCACGATTGCCATGTCAACCATGTTGTGCTGCATAAGGTGTCCCCCGGTATTGTCAGTAATTACCGTATGTGGAACACCGTGCTGGCCGAGTTCCCATGCGGTGAGGTTGGCACCCTGATTGCGAGGACGGGTCTCATCAACCCACACATGCAGCGGAATGCCTGCGTCGAAAGCGGCATATACCGGTGCGAGCGCAGTACCCCAGTCCACCGTTGCAAGCCAACCGGCATTGCAGTGGGTCAATATATTTACTGTTGAATTCTTCTTTTGATGCAATTCACGAATAAGCGCGATACCATGCCTGCCGATACTTGCGTTTATTTCCACATCCTCGTCGGCGATGCACCTCGCCTCTTGCCAAGCAGCAGCGGCACGCTCGTGTACCGTTATTGGTGCTAGAAAGGCTCGCATTCGCTCGATACCCCAGCGCAGATTCACTGCAGTCGGACGTGCAGCGAGCAGTACATCACAAGTCGCATTCAACGCTGCGTTTGAAGCATGATGGCGCATGGATAACGCCACACCATAAGCGCCAGTAACGCCGATCAGTGGTGCGCCACGCACCTGCATGTCTCGTATCGCACGCTCTGCGTCACGCATGTTCTCCAGGCGGATTGTAGAAAATATATGTGGTAGTCTGGTCTGGTCGATGATCTCTACGGCTTCGTTATCTGCGGCCGTCCAGATGGTGCGATAGGGTGTACCGTTGATTTTCATGGCGATTAATCACCCTCAAACTCGCAGAGTGCAAATACTTTGTGTCCATGCTTCTCCAATCTTGCTCTTCCACCAATGTCGGGAAGGTCTATGATAAAGCAGCATTCGACTATCTTGCCGCCCATCTTGTCGATCAGCTTACAGGCGGCTTCCGCCGTGCCTCCGGTGGCTATCAGGTCATCGACCAACAATACCATTTCACCCTTGTCGATCGCGTCTGTATGGATCTCGATTCGGTCGGTTCCATATTCAAGCTCATAATCGTGGCCAATGGTTGCGGCGGGCAGCTTCCCCTTCTTACGGATCGGAATAAAGCCCTTCCCCAAAACATAGGCCAGTGGTGCGCCCAGAATGAACCCGCGCGACTCTATCCCGGCGACCTTGTCTATCTTCACGTCCTTGTAACGGCGCGCAAGTTCATCAACTGTTGCGCGAAGCCCGACCGGATCCTTGAGCAAGGTGGTGATATCGCGAAACTGTATACCTTGCTTGGGATAGTGTGGAACAGTACGGATTCTTGACTTAATGGTCATGTTTCATCCTATCGTTGGTTGGTTTTAGTTCAAAATCCGTCCGGCAACTGCAGACAGCTTTTCCTTCATCGACGCATCACGTGCATCCGGCGCTGTGATGATCGCGTGTTGCAAAGCGTTGCGGCATTCACACCTGCCTGATTCAACATCATCATGCACGCGTGGCGCGACACCTTTTATCAATGCGCGCGCTTTGTCGGCATTTCCCAATAGAACCTTCACGATCGCTTCGACTGTCACGTCGTCGTGATTCGGGTGCCAGCAGTCGTAATCTGTGACCATCGCGACGGTCGCGTAGCAGATCTCCGCTTCACGCGCGAGCTTTGCTTCAGGCATGTTGGTCATGCCGATAACATCGCATTGCCAGGAGCGATATAACTCGGATTCTGCGAGGCTGGAGAACTGCGGTCCTTCCATTACCAGATAAGTACCCCCGAGTGCTGCCTGTATGCCCACCTGCTGTGCAGCTGCATAAAGGTGTTTCCCTAGGCGACCACAAACTGGATGAGCCATCGAGACATGCGCGACCAATCCACTGCCGAAAAAACTTTTTTCGCGCGCAAAAGTGCGATCGATGAACTGGTCGACAATCACAAACATGCCAGGGGTGAGATTCTCGCGCAGTGAACCTACCGCGCTAACAGAAATGATATCCGTCACCCCGATCCGCTTAAGCGAATCGATGTTGGCTCGATAATTTATCTCCGAGGGCGGTATGCGATGTCCTCGACCATGTCGAGGCAGGAAAGCGATAGATTGGCCGAAAAGTTCACCGATCAGGATTTCATCCGAAGGTTCGCCGAACGAAGAAACTGCCTTTACCCAGCGGGTATTTTGCAGCCCTTCGATGTTGTATACGCCGCTTCCACCCAGAATACCCAACATATCTCTCTCCGTAGCTCAAGTAACGATACCTACACGCGCAGTAAGTGCGCACATCAATTCATAACTAATGGTGCCAGCGGCTTGTGCCACCTCCTCTATCGGCAAGCCATCTCCCCAAATCACTACAGTACTGCCAACATCAGCCTGTGGCAAAGCACTCAAGTCCACTTGTAACATATCCATCGAAACGCGCCCCAGTGTCACGGTACGCTGTCCATCGACGAGGATCGGAGTCCCATTCGGCGCCAGGCGCGGGTAACCGTCCGCGTAACCACATGCAACGATACCAATGCGCATCGTGCGCCCTACATGGTACATCGAACCGTAACCTATCTCATCACCTGCACGTAATTGTTGTGTGGCGATGATGCGACTGCTCAGAGTCATGACCGGCCTGAGCCCCAGCTGCTGTGAGCCAATTTCAGGGAACGGCGAAGCACCATACAACATGATGCCTGGACGCACCCAATCACCATGTGTCTTGGGGTACCGCAACAGAGCTGCTGAATTGGCCAACGAACGCTTGAGATGATATGACGCAGCAAGATCATTGAACAAGCCAAGCGCATCATCCACGCCACGAGCATCGTCTGCGTTCGCGAAATGCGTCATCAAGGTGATGTCGCGAACCGCGTGATGGTGACGGAGTTGCTCCATTGCCTGCGCTACTGTCCGAGGAGCAAAGCCCAGACGGTTCATGCCGCTGTTAACCTTGAGCCAGATATCCAACGTTCCTCTGTCTGGAAAGGCATCGAGCAAGGCGATCTGCCAAGCGCTATGGATCACGCATGACAAATTATATTCTGCGATAACGGCTAGGTCTTCCACGCCGAAAAATCCCTCCAACAACAAAATTGTCTGGCGAAAGCCTGCCTCGCGCAATCGCACCGCGTCACCAATATCCAGCAACGCGAACCCATCCGAAGTAGACAAAGCTTCCGCTACACGCAACAAGCCGTGGCCATACCCGTCAGCCTTGATTACGGACATGATGCGTGAGGTTGTAGCCCGGCGAGCCACGACGAGATTGCTCTCCAGCGCACTCAAGTCAATCTTTGCCTGTATCGGACGTGGCATGGAATAGGTTTAATGAAAGGGTTATAACTTTTCGAATGATAGCAGGGGCAATGCTTTCGTGTTATAAAACGGATTGATAAAAATATTTCCCGGCAATGAATCTCGGTTTCTACATCATCCTTGCGGCGCAGTTTTTATCCGCGCTCGCGGACAATGCCCTGCTTTTTGCCGCCATCGCCGTGCTCAAGGATCTGAATTCGCCTGGCTGGCACACCCCGGTACTGCAACAGGGCTTTATCGTCTCCTACATCGTGCTAGCTCCCTTTGTCGGTGCATTTGCTGACTCTTTACCCAAGGGGCGCGTGATGTTCATCAGCAACATCATCAAGCTGGCAGGCTGCATCGCAATGCTTGTCGGCGTCCATCCTTTGCTTGCGTACGGACTGGTCGGCCTCGGAGCTGCTGCTTATTCACCTGCAAAATACGGTATCCTCACCGAATATCTTCCGCGGGAACAACTTGTCAAGGCTAACAGCTGGATGGAGGGACTCACAGTTGCCGCAATCGTTCTCGGTGCGGTAGTTAGCGGAATTCTAATCAGCCCCGACGTATCGACTCCAATCCTGAACTCCTTGAATATTCCACACCTAGATAGTGCTGCAGAATTGGGCATCGTGGCAATCGTAGTAATCTACGTTGCCGCTGCAATTTTTAATCTTTACATTCCATACGTGCCAATCGAGCATAGGCCTTTCAGCCGCAGCCCGATTTTTCTGGTCAAGGATTTCTGGCACTGCTTCCGGCTGCTTTGGAAAGATCCGCTTGGACAGGTCTCGCTTGCGGTCACCACCTTATTCTGGGGTGCAGGAGCCACGCTACGCCTACTGGTGCTAGCTTGGGCTGCGATAGCCCTGAATTACGATATCGGAGACGGCGCCAAGCTAACAGCATGGGTGGCGATCGGAATAGCGATAGGTTCTGTGCTGGCTGCCAAACTGGTCAAGCTGGAGAATTCGGTCAAGGTTTTGCCTGTCGGCATCGCAATGGGCTTGATGGTGCTGGTAATGATCCCGATCACCAACAGCACGCTAGCCACTTTTCTATTAATAGCGATAGGCGCGATGGGAGGTTATTTCGTCGTACCGATGAATGCGCTGCTGCAACATCGCGGCCATTTGCTGATGGGAGCTGGACGCTCGATCGCGGTTCAGAATTTCAACGAAAATCTGAGTATCTTCGCTATGCTGGGATTGTATGCGGTGATGGAAAAGCTTGAATTCAGCATCTACCTGATCATTACGGTATTCGGCCTGTTGTTGGCCGGGATCATGACCGCACTGTACAAGCGGCATGGACATGACCAAGACAGCGGACTGATGTAGTTTCTTCCGGCAAAGGTTGACTTAGCGCTTTTGACCGCCTTACTTCTGCTGCCAGTTATCTTGCATTGACGACATCATGTCATGTTCGATGCTTCCTTCATCGTATTCTTTGCCAGACACAGGTCATGCCACACCTTGGCCTTTTCTGTCGGGCTGCGCAACAGATAGGCAGGATGATAAGTAACCATCATTGGAATGCCATGATAGTCATGTAACTTGCCGCGCAAACTCGCCAACGAAGTTTCCCTTCCTAATAGAGCATTCGATGCGATCTTGCCGAGTGCCACAATCAACTTTGGCCTTATTAGTTCGATCTGGCGTCGCAGATATGGCAAGCAAGCCGCTATTTCTTCCGCTGTCGGAGTGCGATTCCCCGGAGGGCGGCATTTGACAATGTTGGCGATATACACATTGTTGCCTCGCTTGAGCTTGATCGCCAAAAGCATGTTATCCAGCAACTTGCCAGCCTGCCCAACGAAGGGCTCGCCCATTACATCCTCATCAGCCCCGGGACCTTCGCCGATAAAAAGCCAATCGGCACTCTCGTCACCCACGCCGAAAACTGTCTGTGTGCATCCAGCGCGCAGTTTGCATGCATTGCAGTCATGTACCTGCTGCTTAAGCTCAGGCCAGTTGAGCTTGTCGAGTAAAGAACCTGGGGCGCTACTTGATATTTCTGTTCCAACCGAACTCTTACCTGATGTAGCATTGGCAAGAACTGGCAAGGCAGCATCAGGCAAGCGCTCTTTCGCAACAACCGGCATAGTCGATTCCGAATCTGCTTCAGCCCTTAGCGCATTGCCCGCAATTGAATCAGGTCGATTACGTCGTATCCATATAGGATAGAGATTCAGTTCGCGCAGTACTGCCTCACACCTGTCCATTTGCCTCATCCTTTAAATCACAAGCCATCACCAGCGCATCCTCGCTGCCTCCGGCATTCTGATAATATCCGCGCCGCACACCGACCAGGCTGAATCCAACATTTCGATACAATGAGATCGCAGCTTCGTTGGACGTTCGCACTTCGAGAAACACCCGCTTCATATTCATTGCACTGGCCTTCTGCAGCATCTCGTTCAGCAACATCCTCCCCAGCCCAATACGTTGTGAAGCTGCTGCCACTCCGATAGTTAGCAGCTCTGCCTCATCAAGCCCCGGCATCAGGATCGCATAGCCATGTATCACACCTTCATCCTCAGCCACACAGCTCAAATAGCCGCGTTTCAATGCATCCATGAAATTACCACGCGTCCAAGGATAGGCTTGAATCGCAAGTTCGATACCATGCACTTCATCCAGGTCAGCCGGCGTCATGATACGCATCAATGGCCCCTCAATTTCCACACCACATCCCATCTATTGCCCTGGGGGAAAACATTGCCTACATGTCCAAACAAATGTGACTCGACAGATTTACTCCACACCTTGCATCTTGGCTAGTCTGTACATTCTTTTTGGCCCCCTA
>JAHEDW010000006.1 GCA_024641025.1 Gallionella sp. | reverse complement strand
CCCACTATAGCGTCCCCGGGGACGTCGCAGTATTAAAGGATGGCTCTGGTTACATGACCTATGTGTACGCATCTGACACCGGGGGAAATGTCTATCGCATCAATGTCGGATCCACCGATGACACAGGAACCATTTTTACCTCGTGGACCAATAATTCCACAGCGAGTGACATCATTCTTGCCAGCATGAGCGAAACCAACCATGCGCGCAAGTTCATCAACGGCCCGACAGTTGTTCCTTCACCCGGATTCAACGCGGTACTGATCGGCTCAGGTGATCGCGAACATCCCTTGGTAACAGACTATGCCTGCGGCAACCCCGTTTGGGATTCGCTGACCAGTTCATATCTTCCCCAAACGGCAGGCACCTATGTCACCAATCAGTTCTACATGTTGGTCGACAAGCCGACCGGTTATCCAAGCCCGACGTTGACACCAAGCTCGCTGGTTGATGTCACATACGGCACAACGTCGGCAACAACCGCAGCAGGCACGACGACAATCACCAACGTTACAAGCGGGGTTACCACGACATCGACAAAGGGCTGGCGTTTCAATTTCGGCCAGTGTGAACAGACAGTCAACGAGGCGCTGACCATTGCCGGATCGACATTCTTTGGAACCAATACCCCCAGCAGGGACAGCGGGGGCACCTCCTGCACAGCGGATCTGGGAATTGCTCGCGGCTATGCGGTCGACTATCTTTCCGGCAATGCGACATACAACAACCGCTCTGGAGTGTATGTCGGCGGCGGTATGCCGCCTTCTCCGGTTGCAGGGGTTGTTGATGTAGACGGTACCAAGGTTCCCTTCTGCATCGGCTGCATCAATGCAGACGAGGCGAATTCGTCTGCATTGCAGGGCGGCAAGGTGACCATCAATCCAACTGGCAGCAGATACAGGCCTTATTGGTATATGGAGGGGGAATAATCACCTATTCGTATTGCCATAATGAAAAAGCGACCTTACGGTCGCTTTTTCGTTTACTACTGTTTCGTTCGGCTTACTTGACGACTGCCTTCAGTTCACCTTTTGCATAACGGTTGGCCATCGCTTCCATGGAGATCGGCTTGATCTTGGCTGCCTGGCCGGCACAACCGAATGCTTCGTAACGTGCCTTGCAGATTTCCTTCATCGCCTTGGTCGATGCTGCCAGGAACTTGCGCGGGTCAAAATCCTTCGGATTCTGTGACAGGTAACGACGAACAGAACCCGTTGATGCCATACGTAGATCGGTGTCTATATTGATCTTGCGCACGCCATGCTTGATGCCCTCGACGATTTCTTCAACAGGTACGCCATAGGTCTTGCCCATGTCGCCGCCAAATTCATTGATGATCTTCAACCATTCCTGAGGTACCGAAGAAGAACCGTGCATTACCAGATGGGTATTGGGGATACGCGCATGGATCTCCTTGATGCGGCTGATCGCGAGGGTGTCTCCAGTGGGCGGCTTGGTGAACTTGTAAGCGCCATGCGAAGTACCGATTGCAATCGCCAAAGCGTCCACGCCGGTTTGGCGAACGAACTGCGCCGCTTCTTCCGGATCAGTCAACAGCTGATCGTGAGACAGAACCCCTTCCGCACCCTGACCATCCTCTTTTTCACCCATACCTGTTTCGAGAGAGCCTAGGCAACCCAGCTCACCCTCGACGGAGACGCCAACAGCATGTGACAACTCCACCACGCGACGGGTTACGTCGACGTTGTATTCAAACGAAGAAGGTGTCTTGGCATCTTCCTTCAGGGAGCCGTCCATCATCACGCTGGAGAAGCCGCTGCGGATTGCGTTGATGCACACCGCAGGTGATGCGCCATGATCCTGATGCATCACCACCGGAATGTGCGGGTAGGCTTCCACTGCCGCTGAGATCAGGTGACGCAAGAACGCTTCACCGGCATATTTTCGTGCGCCGGCGGAGCCCTGCATGATCACCGGGCTGTTGGTTTCGTCCGCTGCTTCCATGATGGCCTTTACCTGTTCAAGATTGTTCACGTTGAACGCGGGCAGGCCGTAGCCGTTTTCTGCAGCATGATCGAGTAATTGACGCATAGATACGAGAGCCATTTTTTTCTCCTGATTAAAAATTAAAAATATAGTTTTTGAGATCTGTTCGGGCATTCTCCTCAGTGCTTCCCGACAGGGTGCAGCTGCATATGATGAAGCCGCCGTCCAACCTGAAAATCCATCATCTAGTGCTTACTATAATCACCTATACGCACGATCTTCATGGTGTTGGTATGACCGGCTTTCCCAACTGCCTCTCCGACGGTTATAACCACCAGGTCCCCTTCTTTTACCAATCCTCTTTCAACGAGTTCTGCTTCCGCGCTGAGCATTTCCTCAGACTGCACCTTTGCCTCGGATTGAAATGCGATCGGGTGAACACCACTGAACAATGTCACTTTGGTCAGCGTTTCCGGCACCGGCGTCAGGGCAAAGATCGGCACGCCGGCATTCATTCGCGACATCCACAACGCAGTTGATCCGGACTGCGTCAGTGCAACAATTGCCTTTACCTTGATATGCGAAGCAGCAAACAGTGCAGACATCGCAATGGTCTGATCGATTCGCGTAAATTTTTGGGAGACAGAGCGTCGGCTAATCGTGTGGTCCTCATCTACGGCCTCTGCCTTAAGGCAGATACGAGCCATCGCCTCGATGGTTTCGATCGGATAATCGCCTACGGCAGTTTCAGCTGACAACATTACCGCATCGGTGCCATCCAAGACTGCATTGGCCACATCGGATACCTCTGCACGTGTCGGAATCGGATTGGTGATCATCGATTCCATCATTTGCGTGGCGGTGATGACCAGTCGGTTTTTCATTCGTGCCATATTTATCATGCGCTTCTGCAATCCGGGTACTGCTGCATCGCCGACTTCGACGCTCAGGTCGCCGCGCGCGACCATGATGGCATCCGAAGCATCGATGATTCCGGCGAGCGCAGGGATCGCTTCAGCACGCTCGATCTTGGCCATCAGCATGCTCTTGCCACCCGCAGCGTGCATCAGTTCGCGGGCCAGACGCATGTCGTCTCCGCTGCGCGGGAAAGACACGGCCAGATAGTCAGCCTTGATCAGTGCCGCGGTCTTGATGTCCTCTTTGTCTTTGTCAGTCAGCGCGGGAGCGGTCAGTCCACCACCTTTGCGGTTGATGCCCTTGTTGTTCGAAAGCACGCCACCACGTACCACCTTGCAAATAACCTGCAGGCCTTTGACCTCGGAAACAATGAATTCCAACATGCCATCATTGAGCAACAGCACGGAGCCTTTTTTGACATCCTTGGGCAGATCCTTGTAGTCCAACCCGACGCGTTCCTGGTTGCCCAAGCCCTCCATCGCGGCATCAAGGATGAACGTGTCACCATCGTTCAGGATGATCTTGTCGTTCTCGAATTTTCGGACCCGAATTTTTGGACCTTGCAGGTCAGCGAGGATACCAACGGTACGTCCCACTGCTGCTGCTGCCGCGCGAACATTTTCCGCTCGCT
This sequence comes from Gallionella sp., assembly GCA_024641025.1. Lineage (GTDB taxonomy): Bacteria > Pseudomonadota > Gammaproteobacteria > Burkholderiales > Gallionellaceae > Gallionella. The sequence continues at coordinate 47,766 of JAHEDW010000006.1, read as the reverse complement.
TCTGGTGATCCTGCGCGGAACCGTGCGAAAAATTCATGCGCACCAGGTCAACTCCCGCTCGAATCATTTTTTCCAGCACCTTCCGGTCGCTGGAAGCTGGTCCCAGCGTTGCAACTATTTTTGTTCTGCGCAGCATGTTGTCCTAGTTATTGTTATTCGCTCGTTTTTCCAGAATTTCCACTGCTGGCAATTTCTTGCCCTCCAGAAACTCCAGAAAAGCCCCGCCTGCCGTTGAGATGTAAGACACCTTGTCATATATGTCATATTTCTGGATCGCAGCTATTGTGTCTCCGCCGCCAGCCAGCGTGAATGCATTGGTATCGGCGATAGCCTTGGCAATGGTCTTGGTTCCCTCACCGAACTGATCAAACTCGAATACCCCGACCGGACCGTTCCAAACCACGGTTCCTGCCTTCATGATGATGTCAGCTAATTGTTGCGCGCTCTTGGGTCCGATGTCGAAGATCATGTCGTCATCGGCCACGTCACCTGCATCCTTAAGCACTGCCGGTTCGTTGGCATCGAATTTCTTTCCGACCACCACGTCGACTGCGATAGGAATTGTTGCACCTCGCGCCTGCATCTTCGTCATCAGGGCTTGTGCAGTAGGAACCAGGTCATCCTCGCACAACGACTTACCTACATTCTTGCCAGCGGCCTTGAGGAAAGTATTTGCTATTCCACCGCCGACCACCAGTTGCTCGCATTTCTCTGATAACGACTCCAGAACAGTCAGCTTGGTAGATACTTTTGAGCCCCCGACGATTGCTACCATCGGGCGTGCCGGATCAAGCAATGCCTTGGTCAAGGCTTCCAGTTCCTGGGTAAGCAAAATTCCGGCAGCAGCAGTTGGCGCATATTTTGCAACGCCATGCGTGGAGGCCTCTGCACGATGTGCCGTGCCAAATGCATCCATCACGAACACGTCGCACAAAGCGGCATATTTTTTTCCAGTTTCCTCCAGGCTTTTTTTCTCGCCCTTGTTGAAACGGCAATTTTCCAGCAAAACCAGTTCGCCTTCGGCAACACTGAAACCACCATCGACCCAGTCCCTGATCAGACGCACAGGCTTGCCAAGTTTGTTGGCGATCACATCAGCAACCGGCCTGAGGGAGTTCTCTTCAGAATAGACCCCTTCTTCAGGTCGGCCCAGATGCGACGTAACCATCACACGTGCTCCAGCCTTCATAGCAAAATCAATGGTCGCCATCGACGCTGTAATTCGTGCATCTGAGGTTACCTTGCCGTCTTTTACGGGAACGTTCAAATCCGAACGGATCAGGACGCGCTTGCCCTTGAGATCCAGATCGGTCATTTTGATTACGGACATTTCATTCTCCTGAATTAGTGCATGCAACAAGAACTGGTTTGAAGACAGAGCTTGCCGCTCGCAGTAGGATCACGTTTGAAACGCGAGCTCTGAAACAAAATTCCCCGACAGTGTTTATGCGCTTCCCTTCACTGTCGGGATTGAAGATCACTTCAAGTTGCACAAGTTTATTTTGCTACGTGCTTCACCATGCGCATCAGGTTGCAGGTATAACCGTATTCGTTGTCATACCATGCCACCACTTTGACAAAAGTAGGATCCAGTGCGATGCCTGCGCCGGCATCGAACACGGATGGCGTGGTCTGGCCACGAAAGTCGGTTGAAACCACGGACTCCTCGGTATAGCCGAGCACGCCTTTCAAGGGACCGCTTTCTGATGCAGACTTCATTGCTTTGCATATATCCTCATAGGTAGCGGCCTTGTTCAGTTCAGCGGTAAGGTCAACCACGGAAACGTCAGAAGTCGGCACGCGGAATGCCATGCCAGTCAGCTTGCCCTTGAGTTCAGGCATCACGACGCCAACTGCCTTTGCTGCCCCGGTTGAGGACGGGATGATATTTTCCAGTATACCGCGACCCCCGCGCCAATCTTTGCTTGATGGACCGTCAACGGTCTTCTGCGTCGCTGTAGCAGCATGCACAGTAGTCATCAGGCCACGCTTGATACCGAAATTGTCATGCAACACCTTGGCAACAGGGGCCAGCGCATTGGTAGTACAGGAGGCTGCCGAAACGATGGCCTCGCCCTTGTAGCCCGAGTGGTTTACGCCATAAACGAACATCGGCGTGTCATCCTTGGAAGGTGCGGACTGGACAACTTTCTTGGCACCCGCGTCGATATGTTTCTGGCAAGTTTCCTTGGTCAGGAAGAAGCCGGTACATTCGATCACGATGTCTACTTTCGCTTCATCCCATTTCAGGTTGGCTGGATCACGCTCAGCAGTCAAGCGAATGGACTTTCCGTTGACAACCAGGTTTTTCCCGCTGACGGAAACATCGCCATTGAATCGGCCATGCACAGAATCGAACTTGAGCATATAGGCCAGATAGTCTGGCTCCAGCAGGTCGTTGATGGCAACGACTTCGATTTCAGGAAAATCTTTTGTGGCTGCACGGAATACCATGCGCCCGATACGACCAAATCCATTGATGCCGACACGAATTGCCATTTCTTTCTCCCTTATTTAATTAAAAATTTATCGGTGTTTTAACACACGCTTTTTATGACATTGGCGATATTTTTGCGAATGTTAAGGGACGTCGTCCCTTAACATTCGCCACGCTTATGCCAGCCTTCTCCTCAACCTATAACTTTTTTTACCGTAGCAACGACGTTGTCAGCGGTAATACCAAAGTGTTTGAATAACTCCGGTGCCGGTGCAGATTCACCGAAGCTATCCAGACCAACTACTGCGCCATCCAGGCCGACATACTTGTACCACCCTCCGGTGACTCCGGCTTCGACCGCCACTCGCTTGATGCCCTTGGGCAACAGAGTGTCCTTGTAAGCCTGGTCCTGCTTGTCGAACACATTGGTAGATGGCATGGAAACCACCCTAACGTTGATCCCTTCGCTAGCAAGTGTTTTTTGCGCGTCCATCGCCAAGCTCACTTCTGAACCGGTTGCAATGATCACTGCATGCGGTTTACCACCGGCCGCTTCGGATAACACATATGCGCCCTTGCGAATGTTGGCGATCTGCGCAGCATCACGTTTCTGGAATGCCAGGTTCTGGCGACTAAATATCAAACTGCTCGGGCCGTCCTTGCGCTCGACCGCTGCAATCCAGGAAGCGGCTGATTCAACCGTATCGCACGGGCGCCAAACTTCCATATTGGGTATATAGCGCAATGTCGCAGTTTGCTCTACAGGTTGGTGGGTCGGGCCGTCTTCACCCAGGCCGATGGAGTCGTGTGTGAACACGAAGATCACCCGTTGCTTCATGAGAGCAGACATGCGCAGCGCATTGCGTGCATATTCGGAGAACATCAGGAAGGTCCCACCGAAAGGCAGGAAGCCCCCATGCAAAGCCATGCCGTTCATGATGTGAGACATGCCGAATTCGCGCACACCGTAACTGATGTAGTTGCCGATGCTCTTGCCACGAAGGTGCTTGCATCCGGTCCAGTTTGTCAGGTTGGAGCCGGTCAGGTCTGCTGATCCACCAAGAAACTCAGGTAGTGCCGGTGCCAATGCATTGATTGCATTTTGCGAAGCCTTGCGGGTAGCGACAGTCTCAGCTTTTTCGTTGGTCTTTGCGATCGCCTCAGCAGCATGTGCTTTCCAATTTGCAGGCAGATCACCCTTGATGCGGCGCTCGAATTCGGCAGCCTCTTTCGGGAATGCGGCCTTGTATTCAGCAAACTTGTTGTTCCACAGTTTTTCAAGGCCCGCACCCTTGGTGCGCGCGTCCCATGCTTCATAAACGTGCTTGGGAATTTCGAACGGTGGATATTTCCAGCCAATATGCTCGCGTGTCGCGGCCACCTCATCATTACCGAGAGCTGCACCATGCACGTCATGTGTATCGGCCTTGTTTGGTGAGCCCATCCCGATGATAGTCTTGCAACAGATCAGAGTAGGCTTATCAGTAACTTTTTTCCCGGCATTGATTGCTGCATCAACCGCTTCTGAGTCGTGCCCGTTCACATTGGCTATGACATGCCAGCCATATGCTTCGAAGCGCTTTGCAGTATCGTCGGTGTACCATCCATCGATGTGCCCGTCGATAGAGATGTTGTTGTCGTCCCAAAAAGCGATCAATTTTCCCAGACCCCATGTTCCAGCAAGCGCACAGGCCTCGTGGGAAATGCCTTCCATCATGCAGCCGTCACCCATAAACACATAAGTATGATGATTGACGATCTCGTGGTCGGGTTTGTTGAATTCGGCGGCCAACAGTTTTTCCGCCATTGCCATTCCTACCGCGTTGGTGATGCCCTGACCGAGCGGTCCTCCGGTCGTTTCAACACCGGGGGTATAACCGTACTCAGGGTGGCCCGGGGTCTTGGAATGCAGCTGCCTGAAACGCTTGAGCTCTTCGATCGGCAGGTCGTAGCCGGACAGATGAAGCAAAGCATATACAAGCATCGAGCCATGCCCGTTGGACAGGATAAAGCGGTCACGATCGGGCCATTTAGGGTTGGCAGGATTATGGCGCAGATGGCGATTCCACAATACGTCGGAAATTTCTGCCATACCCATCGGTGCGCCTGGGTGGCCAGAGTTTGCCTTTTGCACGGCATCCACTGCCAGCATACGAATCGCACCGGTAATGTCATTGAATTTAGGTGGGGTGATGCCTCGCGTTGCAGCCATTTCCTGTTACCTCGTAAACATCCCTGCGGGATTGGTTATTGAATGGCACCACTATAAATATGGATTTATATGGTGCCCTATTATTATGTCTGGGCCAGCAATTATGCCGTAGCCCCCCGATTAGGGCAACAATCGCGTTTCAGCACCCTGATCAAGATCCTTCTTCGCCTCCCTTTTTAGGGAATTTGATGCCAAGTTGTTTGAGCTTACGGTAAAGGTGCGTGCGCTCCAGACCGACTCTTTCCGCTACACGAGTAACATTACCCACTTCCTTACGGAGATGGTAGTCAAAATAGAGCGCATCGAAATGGTCTCGCGCTGCCCGAAGCGGCAAATCGAGCGTGAGGAAGATTTGTTGCTTCTGTCCCTCGACTTGTTCCGATGATTGACTACCATGTGACACGGAATCTGAAATTGGCAATTTTGGCACAGATTCCTTGATCGACCTGGAAACAGTGTTCAACAATTTTTGAAGCGAGATCGGCTTTTCAAGAAAATCGACTGCGCCAATTCGGGTCGCTTCGACTGCTGTTTCTATAGTGCCATGGCCCGACATCATCACTACAGGCATGGTAAGCAGGTCCTGCTCGACCCATTCTCTGAGTAATGCGATACCATCGGTTTCAGGCATCCAGATATCGAGCAAAACCAGATCAGGCTCATTCTCGTTCCGGAATGCACGGGCTTGCTCGGCATTTTCAGCTACATGGACTTCGTATCCTTCATCGAAAAGTATCTCTGAAAGAAGCTCACGGATGCCAATTTCATCATCCACCACCAAAATCTTGTTGCCACTCATCACGCCTCCTCTGCCAACGGGAGAGCAATGCTGACTCGCGCCCCGCCATCCAGTTTATTTTCTATGGCGATACGTCCGCCATGCTCTTCCACGATTTTTTTCACAATTGCCAATCCTAGGCCGGTGCCTTTGGTTTTGGTCGTTTTGTAAGGCTCGAATGCATCCGAAAGCACACTCTGGGAGAATCCTGTGCCGTTATCCTCGACAAACAGATAGATTTCTCCACCCCGCGTTTCAGTGCTTACGGTAATTTGCGGATGCTCTATTTCCTGCAACGCATCTTGTGCATTCTGTAACAGGTTGTGAATGATCTGCCGAAGGCGGGTCGGATCACCATTGATTTGCACCCTTTCTCCCTTCAAGTTCAGTGAAATAGGTACAATATTCGCCTCATACAGACCCAACACTTCCTTGACGAGATTGTGCAAATTCAGTTGCGTCAACTTCATGGCTGGTCCACGTGCATAGTTGGCAAAATCATTCACCATGTTTTTCATTGCTGCAACTTGGCTAACTATCGTCTGGGTTGCATCCCGCAATAACTTCGCCCCTGCTTCGTCAAGCTTGTTGCTCAATTTATGTTGCAATCGCTCCGCAGAAAGCTGAATCGGGGTCAGCGGATTCTTGATCTCGTGTGCCAAGCGGCGCGCGACCTCGCCCCATGCAGCCTGGCGCTCGGCCTGTAGTAGATGGCTGATATCATCGAAAACCACCACATAGCCCGCTCCTGATCCCGGTGGAAGTCGTGTTCCGCGCATCAACAGAATTTGGTTGCCGTTCCTGCTCATTCTTTCAATTTGACGCTGCCACTCGCCATTGGGCACTTCAGTAAATGCGGCGCTAATCGTGTTGCAGAACGACGCAAGTAGTGGGAACCTTTCTGCGATCTGCTCCATATTCTTACGCTGCATTTCGTGCAACGGCGCGCTCAGGATCTGCACCGCGCTGGTGTTTACCGAACGCAAGCGCAGGTTATCGTCCAGACCCAACACTCCAGAAGAAAGGTGCGTCAATACACTTTCCAGATAACCCTTGGCACGCATCACCTGGCGCTGTTGCAATTCGCTTGCAGTCTTAGCATCAGACAACTGTCGTATCATCTGGTTGAACAAACCGGTCAGCGCACCCAACTCGTCGCTGCTGCGTATCGGATATTGTCCGGTAAAGTTACCCTGTGCCACTGCTCGTGTTCCTTCCGCAAGCGCCTCAAGCGACGAACCCAGTCTTTCACTGAGAAAGAAGGCCACCGATACCGCTGTCAGCACCACCACCAAAAGTGACAGTGTCAGGGTAATCGCATACAGCCGCTTCAGGCCGAGCCGTGAAAAAGTGAGTTCCTGATAGTCGCGGTATACCGACTGGACAGTCTCCGCATCCTGTTCAATTTTTTTCGGGACCGGCTGGGTAAATTGCAGCACATAACTGCCGGTTCCACTCGAAGTGGGATTTACCTTTACCAGTGAGCGCAATGTCAATCCTCTGTTCGGCAATGTATCAATAACTGCATATTCACCCCTGTCCAGCACCAGTCTCATGAGATCACCATCTGGCAAATCTGGCGATCGCACGTTGCTTCCAGTTGAAAACGCTACCAAGTTGCCATTGATAGTAAACAAGGCTGCTTCCTGTGCCACTTTCTCGTCCACCAGCTGATCGAGTGCCTGCTGGTATTGCTGCGGTTGCTTTTCAGCAAGCAACAAAGCAGTAAACTTGGCCTTCTTTGCAAGCTCGCTCAAACTGTTCTCGAGTCCGCTTCTGCCGAGATTAAGGCCTCCTTCCAGCGCATTCTCAACACGCACGTCAAACCATGACTCGATGCTCTTGTCCAGAAACTGCACTGAAACCGCATATATCAATATGCCCGGCAATACCCCGATCAGCGTGAAAAAGGTCACCAGCCGCAGGGTCAGCTTTGCACCGAACACTTTCTTTTTCAGCTTTACGCGCAAGCGCCACAATTGATAGCCAGACAGGGCAATCAAACTCAATGCCAGCAGGCCTGTCAGACTCAGCAGCGCATAGTAGTTAAAGGAAAAGACGTCTGTGTTGGCACTGCTGCCCGACAATAGCACCAGCAATCCAATGGCCAACACCACACTGAGCAGGATAAGATTCTTCACTTGGCCATCACTCCGTTCCTGCTGGATTTCTTACAGCCATCGCCTCCGGACTGATCTCCCAGCGGTACCAATCAGAATTCAGCGTCCAATCACTTCCTGACAAAGCGTTCACTTGTAACAGCTTGGGCAATTGCGAATTATCCAGCCGTAGCCTTACAGCGGCGACAAGATTCCCTTCACGTTTGATCCATTCGGCTATATATCCCTCCTCCTTCTTAAGCAGATCGGCGGGAATGGCGGGGGAGTTTTGCCTGGCAAGAATGTTCAATGCATCCTCGAGGCTTGCGAAGTTCTGAAATAGAGTTCCGCGAGAGATACGGTATTGGCGCGTCAGTACGTTGTAGGAAAGCTTGATAGTCTGCTCCCCCTGAAAAACATCTTCATTCATCCAGTACCAGCGCTGGCGAGTAAGTGAAAACTCACCGATGAAATATAACGGTATGCCACGCGACAAAGCCTGCTGCATCACTTGAGTCAGGCCGATGTCGTAACTGGCAGTCAAATGATAGCCATCGTCTGCCAATCGAAGCTCAGCCTTGTTGACGTATATACCTTCCGCATACGCGCCCGTCAGCCAGGCGAAAAGTATGACGCCACGCAGGATAGCGCTAAGCAATTTTTTGCAGCAATGCATAAAAGAAGCCATCATGCTGGTCATTGGGCAACATTTGTCCTTCATTCATTTCAGGCAACATCACCGGCAAACGAATCGCGTCCGGTTGTTGCGCAAGAAAAGCCTTGATGACATGTTCGTTCTCCTGCTGGAAAACCGAACAAGTAGCATAGAGCAATTTACCACCTTGCTCCATCAGTCGCCATAATGCACACAGGATACCAAGTTGTTTCTCAGCAAACATGGGAATATCAGCGCGACGACGCAACCATTTTATGTCAGGATGCCGCCGCACCACGCCTGAAGCCGAGCAGGGCACATCAGCTAGGATCCGCTGGAAGCGCCTACCATCCCACCAATTGTCAGGTTCTGAAGCATCACCACAAACAAGCCGTGCAGACAGTCCCAAGCGATTCAAGTTTTCTGCAACTCGTTCCAATCGTTCTTTTTCTTTATCAAGCGCCAGCATCTCGACTGCAGCAAGTTCCAGTATATGTGCCGTCTTGCCCCCCGGTGCTGCACAGGCATCCAGTACAAGCATCCCGTCATGAACATCCAGCAGACGTGCTGCATATTGGGCACCGGCATCCTGCACCGAGACTAATCCCGCAAAAAATCCTGGCAATCTATCAACTGAAACCGGTCTATCCAATTGCAACGCTTCCTGACCAACAACCTTTGCTGAAATATCTTGCTCTTCTAGCAAAGCAAGGTAATCCATATTGGAACTTCGATGCTGGTTGACGCGCAATGTCATCGGCGGATGCTTATTACCCGCTTCGAGAATAGCAGGTCCTAGCTCACCATACTGAGCGCACAACTCGTCTATCCACCACTGCGGATAACTGTACTTCCCTTCAGGACTTTGAGTTGCCTGACTGAGCAAGCTCGACTGGTTGCGCAAAAAATTACGCAGCAACGCATTCACCAGTCCACTTACACGCGAATTCAAAGTATGTGCCGCTCGTACTGCATGATCAACGACTGCATGTGGTGCAGATTTGCTGTATTGCAGCTGATACAACGCAACAAGCAACAGGTATCGGACACGCTCATCATTCAAGGGTTTGTGCAGCAGCAGATTCAATACCGACTTTAACTGGCCATAGAAGCGTAGTGTTCCGTAACTCAAATCCTGCATTGCGGCCCGTTGCGACGGTGCCCAGGTATTTTTTTTGCGCAGCGACTCTTCAAGTACCTGATTAAGGTTGCGCCCATTAGCCAGCACTTGCTGAACGACGATGCTTGCTGATAACTGAACGAACTGCATCAGCTCACTGAAAAACTGTCGCCAACCTTGACTGGCATGGCTTGCATGAACTGTGCAGCAGCTTGCGGCTTGCCACCAGGACGCTGCAGCACTTCAAGGCGCAAAGCGGCTTGACCACACCCTACTGTAATACCGAGTCTATCAGTTGATATGACTTTGCCCGCTTCGCCATGTTCACCAGCAGATACCGTGGCCTGCCATATCTTGATTGTTATTCCATGCATGTCTGCATAACATACGGGGAACGGGTTGAAAGCTCGGACCATACGCTCGATCTGCCTGGCATCCTGGTCCCAATCTATCCGTGCTTCGCTTTTTAGCAATTTTGGTGCGTAGCATGCCGCATGATCATCTTGTCTGACCGGCATCAAGCGATTCTCCTTAAGCATCTTCAGCGCCTCAAGGATGCTGGTTGCTCCGAGCTCTGCCAATCTGTCTTGCAGAGACTGCGCAGTATCGGTACCCTTGATTGGACAATTATGCTGCAGCAACATGTCCCCGGTATCCAATCCTTCATCCATCTGCATGATGGTGATGCCGGTTTCGGCATCGCCGGCTTGGATAGCTCGCTGAATTGGAGCCGCGCCGCGCCAACGAGGCAGGAGGGAAGCGTGTATGTTCAAACAGCCATAGTGAGGAATTTGCAGTACCCCTCCTGGTAAAATCAATCCATAGGCCGCTACCACCATCACATCTACATCAAGTTTGGCTATATCGTGCTGCACATCTGCGGCCTTCAATGTGGATGGCTGCAATACTGGCAAACCATACTGCAGGGCGAGTTGCTTCACCGCGCTAAAGGTAAGCTTCAGACCGCGACCTGCCGGACGGTCAGGCTGTGTAAGCACCGCAATCACTTGATGTTCTTTGTGCAGTGCTGCCAGGGCCCTGGCAGCAAATTGCGGCGTTCCGGCAAAGATGATTTTCATAATATATTTGTCGCTGAGAAATCTTCTTCATCTGCTTGGCAGATGAAGCAACGGGCAAAACAAGTCTTTGTGAAGCTTCTGGGGTGAGAGAGACCATTCAAACCAACTTCTGGAGCCTTGTCTTAATGCTAACTTAACATAGTCATACGAAAAGATAATGTGCCGATATTGCGAATATCTACAATTTGTACATGTAGTTTTAGATCCAATTTTAATGAAGCGTCAACATGTGGAGTACTTGTACTGAGGATGTTACATGGTTTCGCGCAAGCGCTTCTTCAACTTCGAGCGAATACGAGTTTGTTTGAGCTGTGACAGATATTCGACAAAAACTTTGCCAAGCAGATGATCCATCTCATGTTGGATACATACCGCCAGCAAGCCATCTGCTTCAAGAGTGATTGTCTCACCGTTTTCGTTCAGTGCACGTACAGTGACATTTGCAGCACGACGGACAGTTTCATAAATCCCCGGTACCGACAAACAGCCTTCCTCGCATTCCTCCTCGCCGATTTTAGAAATGATTTCGGGATTGATGAAAACACGCAATTGATCGTGTGACTCGGAAACATCCATTACGATGACCCGCTTGTGAACATCAACTTGAGTGGCCGCCAACCCAACTCCTTGAGCAGCATACATGGTTTCAGCCATATCGCGTACCAGGCTACGTATTGATTCATCTACATTCTCGACTGATCTTGCGACTTTGTGCAATCGCTCGTCGGGATATTGCAAAATTTTCAGGATTGCCATTCAGAACTCTTCAGAAGGAAATGGATTTATGCTTGCTAATTTATAGGACAAGATGCAGAATTTGGCGGCAATGCCGAAATGTGCGTGCCCTTAATATAATATTGGCTGTGCCGGAGTTTCCAATGATAAAGATTATATCGCTGATTTGCTTTTTGTTGCCTGTTCTGGCTAGTGCCGATCAGTTTCAAATCCGGCCTGATGCCCCAAACCGTTACGTTGTCGTCAAAGGTGACACGTTGTGGGACATTTCCGAAAAATTTTACGAGGACCCTTGGAAGTGGCCATTTATCTGGGGTCTGAACAAGGAAACCATCAAAGATCCTCACTGGATCTACCCAGGAGATGTTGTCTTTCTCGACCGAAGCAGCGGTACATTGCGTATCAATGAAATGGAAACGTCAAACGTGACTCAGGGTATGCGCGATGAAAGTGGGGTCATCAGGCTCTCTCCAAGGGTACGCGAAGACATTAGTTCTCATGATGCCATCCCGAGTATTCCAGTTGCCGACATCGCACCTTTCCTGAGCCGTCCTTTGGTCGTCGACAAGGACGCACTCAAGAAAGCACCTTCGTTGATAGGTGCCCGCGAAGGGCGTGTTGTCCTGGGTGCCGGAGATATCTGCTTTGCCACGGGTCTGTCCTCCGATATGGGTGACAAGTGGCAAATCTACCGGCCTGGTAAGAAATTCATCGATCCGGACAGCGGAGAACTTCTGGGTATCGAGGCGATATATCTGGGGGATGCCGAAGTCACGCATTTTGCGGACGTCAGCACCGTATCGATCACACATTCGGTACAAGAAGCACACCAGGGAGATCGACTGGTAGTGCCTTCTATAGACACTTCCACCAACTACTTGCCACGTGCACCAGCAAGCAGCATTTCTGCTCGAGTGATTTCTGTATATGGCGGTGTATCCCAGGCAGGTCAGAACACCGCCATCACCTTAAGCAAGGGTGCACGTGATGGTCTGGAAATCGGCCATGTGCTGGCGCTTTATCACAAAGGTGAAGTAGTGAAAAGCGAAGGTAAAAGTTACACCTTGCCTGATGAGCGCTATGGCTTGGCGTTTGTGTTCCGTGTCTTCGACAAAGTATCGTATGCATTGGTGATGCAAACCAAATTACCCGTACAGTTGCTGGACCGCGCTCAAAATCCATAGTAACGAGTCCTCACGGTTTATTAACTCAAACGTCATTCGCTGCCACGCATATACATGTCTTTCGATGCTTCGCTCAAAGCCTGGCTGACTCTCAGCCAGGTTCGGAGCCTGGACGGTGAAAGTGCGCGCCTCCTGCTCAGGGAATTCGGATCTCCCGACGCTGTTATCTCCGCATCCATCAGTTCACTCAATAATTTCGTCAAATCCGACGTCGCTGCCGAAATCGGTGCAGGCATCGCCGAAGACTCGATCGCTTCAACCCTTGCCTGGCTAGAAGAAGACAACAATCACATCTTCACTCTCGCTGACGAGGAATACCCGCGGTTGTTGCTTAATATCCCAGACCCACCGCTGTTGCTTTATGTTAAGGGCCAACCCGGTCTGCTCAATCATGCTTCCCTGGCAGTAGTTGGCAGCCGCAATCCCACCACGATGGGAATAGATAACGCCGAGGCTTTCGCAAAGGCACTAAGCGACGCGGGTCTGTGCATCATTAGCGGCATGGCGCATGGCATCGATGCAGCAGCGCATCGAGGCGCTTTGCGTGGGCAGGGAAGCAGTATTGCGATCGTCGGAACAGGATTGGACAAGGTCTATCCTTCAGAGAATCATGATCTCGCTCATATGCTTGCTCAGAGCGGTGCGTTGGTCTCAGAATTTCCACTAGGTACACCACCACTGGCTGCAAATTTCCCGCGGCGCAATCGCCTCATCAGTGGTATTAGCTCTGGCTGCCTTGTGGTGGAAGCCAGCCTCCAGAGCGGCTCGCTCATCACTGCCCGGCTTGCTCTGGAGCAGGGCAGGGACGTTTTCGCAATCCCCGGCTCAATACATTCTCCACAAAGCAAAGGATCCCATGCGCTGATCAAACAAGGTGCGAAACTTGTCGAGACTGCGAAGGATATTCTTGAAGAGTTGGGCAATGAACTCGCCAATCCTTTGCTGAACCGGGAAAAAAAGCGGAACCTGCATACAGGAGAAGGATTCTATCCTGCCTGATCTTAATGGCCTCAAAGGTTGTTGAGATGTTCAAATTACTTTGCAGCTTGACGGTAGCCTAGCTATCCGCCATGCTGTTATCACTCCAGCTGGAAGGGACTCATCAGCATTTTGCCCGGCGGACTTTATCAATATATTCAATAAAACCACGCAGAACATGTTCGAAATATTAATGTACCTTTTTGAAAGTTACTTTGAGTCAGGCGGTTATCCGGAACAGGATAAGCTGGAACGAAAGCTTTCAGCTGCCGGGTTCGAGGACAACGACATAAACGAGGCATTGACCTGGTTGTCTGCACTGAAGCAGCATAATCAGGATAACTACCCTTCAAAACTCGAGCATGCCGGGCAGCGGCATTTTGCCGAACTGGAGCGGCAGCGCATCAGCTTTGAAGCACGGCAATTCCTGTTATTTGCTGAACAGCAGCATCTGATCTCTGCTATCGAGCGTGAAATGATCATTGACCGTGCTGTCGCCCTACAACATGAAAACCTTTCGGTAGACAAACTCAAATTGATCATGCTGATGATATTGTGGAATCGTCATCAGGATATCGATCATCTACTGATCGAGGAACTGCTTTCCCCATTTCATTCCACGCAACTACATTGAAACTTATTACGCGCGAATGGCAAACAATCTCCTAATCGTCGAGTCTCCGGCTAAGGCCAAGACACTACAGAAATACCTGGGCAAGGATTTCGAGATACTCGCTTCTTACGGACATGTCCGCGACCTGATTCCCAAGACCGGCGCTGTCGATCCCGATAATGGTTTCGCGATGAAGTATGAGGCGATCTCGCGTAACAGCAAGCATATGGACGCGATCGCCAAGGCCGCTGCTGCAGCGAAAAACATTTATCTCGCACCCGACCCAGATCGCGAAGGCGAAGCAATCGCCTGGCATATTGCAGAATTGCTAAAATCAAAACGCGGCATGAAAGGCAAGAACATGCAACGCGTGGTTTTCTATGAGATCACCCAGACGGCAGTGCGTGAAGCCGTGGCAAATCCCCGCGAGATCTCACAGCCACTTGTTAACGCCCAGCAGGCTCGTCGCGCACTCGATTATCTTGTCGGGTTCAATCTTTCTCCGTTGCTGTGGCGCAAGATACGGCCCGGATTATCTGCCGGTCGTGTGCAGAGTCCAGCGCTGCGCATGATCGTCGAGCGCGAACTTGAGATTGAGGCATTCAAAAGCCAGGAATACTGGACTGTTCATCTGGACAGTCACAAGGACCATCAGCCGTTCACCGCCAAGCTTTTTCAGTACCAAGGTACAAAACTGGAGCAACTCAGCATCGGCAGTCAGACTGAGTACGAATCGATCTACACCAAGCTCAGTGATGCCAAACTGCCTCCCAAGGTGGTTCGCGTCGATAAGAAAGCCAAGCAGCGTTATGCCGCTGCACCTTTTACTACCTCCACGCTGCAGCAGGAAGCCGTACGAAAACTCGGCATGACCGCCGACCGCACGATGCGCACCGCACAGTCGCTGTATGAAGGCGTGGATATCGGCGGCCAGACCGTCGGCCTGATCTCTTATATGCGCACGGATTCTGTCTCACTTGCGAAGGAAGCGGTGCAGGAAATCCGGAATTACATCAAAGACAATTTCTCATCTGAATATCTTCCATCAACCCAGCCGACCTTCAAGAGCAAGACCAAGAACGCCCAGGAGTCCCACGAAGCAATACGCCCGACCTCCATAGCACGTACTCCTGACAGTATTCGCAACCATTTGAGCGCGGATCAAGCGCGGTTGTACGAAATGATCTGGAAGCGTACGCTGGCTTGCCAGATGTCACCTGCGCGATTCGATACCGTCAGCGTCGATATTCGCCTGGGAGGTGATACCACTCTGTTCCGTGCCAGCGGTCAGGTACTCGTATTTCCCGGCTTCATCAGCGTGTACATGGAGGACGTGGATGATGCCACCGAGGAAGAGGGCGGCAAACTGCCGCCGCTGGCGGAGGGTGATGTGCTGTCAATTGATAAACTCTATGGCGAGCAGCACTTTACACAGCCTCCTCCGCGATATTCGGAAGCCAGCCTGGTCAAGTCACTGGAGGAGCACGGTATCGGCAGACCGTCTACCTACGCAACCATCATCTCTACGCTCCAGGCGCGTGAATACGCCGCCCTCGAAAAGAAACGCTTTGTTCCCACCGATGTCGGCCGCGTAGTCAACAAGTTTCTCACCGAGCACTTCACCCGTTATGTCGACTATGGGTTCACCGCCCATCTTGAAGACGAACTTGATGAAGTGTCCGAGGGTAAGCGTGACTGGATACCAGTGCTTGATGAATTCTGGAAGGGCTTCAACAAGCTGATTTCCGAAAAGCAAAGTATAGAGCGCAAGGATGTCACCCAGGAGCTGATCGATGAGGCCTGCCCGAAATGCGGCAAGCCGCTTTCCAAGCGACTGGGGAAGCGCGGCAGTTTCATCGGGTGCACCGGATTCCCTGAATGCGACTACACCCGTAGTCTTGGCGGTGAGGCAGAAGACGATGGAACTGCGCGCCGCGAACTGGGTGTGCATCCAGAAACCGGGAAAAGCGTGCTTTTGTTGCGCGGTCCATATGGCTACTACGTGCAACTCGGTGAAGTTGTTGAAGGAGAGAAGACCAAGCCAAAGCGTGTTTCATGGCCAAAGGAACTACCTTTGGAAAATGCCGAATTGGGAACTGCATTAAAACTGCTTTCGTTGCCGAAAGAGATCGGCACACACCCGGTTTCCGGCAAGAAAGTCATTGTCAACATCGGTCGATTCGGTCCCTATATCGGACATGACGGCAAGTTCAAATCCATTCCGCGTAGCGACAGTATTTTCGACATTGATATTGATCGGGCGGTTGAATTGCTCGCGCAATCGCGTGAAGGAACGACTGTATTGCGTGTATTGGGCGATCACCCGGTCGACAAGACCAGCATAGAGATATGCAGTGGTCGTTACGGCCCTTATGTCCGCCATGGAAAGATCAACGCCACACTGCCCAAGGATGTCACGCCTGAGGAGATAACCCTTGAGGAAGCTGTGGAGCTGATTGCCGCCAAAGTGGCCAAGGGCCCTGTCAGCAAGAAATCAGGCAGTAAAAAATCTGCTGCAAAATCCAAAGCCAAACCAGCAGCAAAGTCCAAAGCCAAGCAAAAAACTACATCTGGAAATGCGAAGTCCCCTTCCAAGACGGCCAAGCCTGTGGAGAAAAAGTCAGCGGCTAAAAAGCCTTCTACAAAGAAGGCTGCCAAGATTTAATCCTGACGCTATTAGCTTATCGTGTACCGCAGTACTCAAGTCAGGTTGCCTACTGGCCCGTAGCGTTGATCTGCCATGACGAATGGCAAGCAACACATTTGTTCAAGCTGTTCGAGGCCATCTGTAGAATATCCGATGAGGATTTCCCGGTCTCTGCTGCATTGGCGATATCATCCATTTCCTGATGCACGCTCATGCCAAGTTGCTTGAACTCGATCGGCAGCTTAGCCATCAGTACCGGATTTACGTCTGCTGCGCCAGCCATACCTGCCGCACGCGCAGCCTTGCTGATGCGTTGCATATCTCCCTGGTTGACTCCTTCCAGTATCTGCTGCGTCGCTGCCAGCAGTCCACGCATTTCTTTGAGCACCAGATCACGCTCTCCCGGCTGCAAGACGATAGCGGTTCTGCCATCATTTCCCGCAGTCGTATTACCACGCACGAAAAACCAGGCAAAAACGCCAATTGTTATCACCCAGAGCAGCAAAGCAATTTGCGCTAGCTTGTTCGAACTCATTATAGTCCTTTGCTATTAGTTACCAAGAGCAGCAATATAGCCATATTCAGTGCTGATGTCTGTGATGTAGGTCACATTGCCCTTCTTTGAGCAAAACTCGTTAATGTGCCTGATCCCAATTCATACCTTCTCCCAATTCCACCAATAGTGGAACTTTCAGTTCTGCTACCCCGCACATTAATTCAGGCAACCTCGCCTTGACCAGTTTCAACTCGGCCTCAGATACTTCTAGTACTAGTTCGTCATGCACTTGCATGATCAATCGGCTTTGCAGCATTTCGGTTTCCAGCCAATGCTGCACTGCGATCATCGCCAGCTTGATCAGGTCCGCTGCAGTACCCTGCATAGGCGCATTGATTGCGGCACGTTCTGCGCCCTGACGGCGCATGCCATTACTGCTGTTGATCTCTGGCAACCAAAGGCGACGCCCGAATACAGTCTCAACATAACCCTGCTGTTTAGCCTGCTCGCGTGTACTGTCCATGTAGTTTTTCACTCCCGGATAGCGCTCAAAGTAGCGGTCGATGTAGGCAATCGCCGCGCTACGCTCAATCCCCAGTTGTTTGGCCAGTCCAAATGCTGACATACCATAAATCAGTCCGAAATTGATGACCTTGGCATATCGTCGCTGTTCACTGCTGACCCCGGCGGGTTCGACCATAAAGATCTCCGCTGCGGTATGTCGGTGGATGTCCTCGTTATTGGCAAACGCCTTAAGCAGGCCCGAATCACCAGACAGATGTGCCATGATTCGCAGCTCGATCTGGGAGTAGTCTGCAGAAACAATGCGGCTGCCACTAGGCGCGATAAATGCTTCGCGAATACGCCGGCCCTCCGCGCTGCGTATCGGGATGTTCTGCAGGTTAGGGTCACTGGAAGCCAGCCGACCAGTCACAGCAACCGCTTGCGAATAGCTAGTGTGCACGCGTCCGGTCTTGTTATCTACCATCTGCGGCAATTTGTCAGTGTAAGTGGATTTGAGTTTCGCCATACCCCTGTAATCAAGCAGGATTTTCGGCAAGGGATAATCGAGAGCTAACTCCTGCAGTACTTCTTCGTCGGTCGAAGGCATTCCGCTCGGTGTTTTTTTCACTACCGGCAAACCCAACTTATCGAACAGGATCTCTTGTATCTGCTTTGGTGAGTTCAGGTTGAACGGTTGCCCGGCAGCCTCATGCGCTCTGGTTTCCAGATCGATCAGCTTTTCGCCCAACTCACTGCTCTGGATCTTTAGCAGCGCACTGTCGAGTAAAACACCGTTGCGCTCCATTGTGTAGATCACATGCATACTGGGCATTTCAATGTCGCGATATACATGAAGCAATCCGCTTTGAGCCGCTAGTTGCGGAAACAGATCTTGATGAAGCCGCAGTGTGATGTCAGCGTCTTCAGCAGCATAATGCGTGGCGATGGCTATATCCACCTGATCGAAGCAGATTTGCTTTACGCCCTTGCCGGCTACGTCGGCAAAACTGATGGTTTTCACATTGAGATGTCGCAGTGCGAGATTATCCATGTCGTGAGGCTTATGACTCTCCAGAACATAGGATTCCAGTAGAGTGTCCTCGGTTACACCATTAAGAGCGATCCCGTGGTTTGCAAAGATGTGCATGTCGTATTTGAGGTTCTGCCCAAGCTTGTGGTGCTGATCGCTCTCCAGCCAATACCTGAGCTTCTCTAATGCATGCGCACGGTCAAGTTGATCGGGTGCGCCCGGATATACATGCGCTAGCGGCAAGTAGGCAGCCTTATCCGGTGTGATGGCAAGCGATATGCCAACCAATTGCGCGTTCATCATGTCCAAACCAGTGGTCTCGGTATCAATACACACTAGTTTCGCCGCAAGAATTTGTTTCAACCAATTATCAAGTTGCGACTCGGTCAAAATCGTTTCATAGAAAGAATTGTCGGTACGACTTGGCTCGATAGCGGAATCTTCAGGCTGGTTTGCTTGGCGATCCACGCCGCCGGCAGTTTTGGCATCCTTAGCAATGCTTTCACCATTGATTTCGCGCAGCCAACTCTTGAATTCAAAACGTTCAAACAAGTTGCGCAACTTTTCCTTATCAGGTGATGGAGCAATCAACTCGTTGTAATCAAATGGCAGTTGAACATCGCATTTCACCGTGAGCAAACGACGTGCTTGCGGGAGCCAATCTACCGCCTTGCGCAGATTATCGCCCACAACTCCGCCTATCTCATCGACATGCCGCAACAAGTTGTCCAGCGATCCATATTTTGCTAGCCACTTTGCAGCTGTCTTTGGCCCGACCTTATCAACCCCGGGCACATTATCGACCGCATCACCGGTCAGCGTAAGATAATCCACGATGAGCTCAGGCGGCACGCCAAATTTTGTGTTGACCCCTGGCACATCCAGCGTCTCGTTGCTCATGGTGTTGACTAGCGTGACATGTGCATTAACCAATTGTGCCAAGTCTTTGTCGCCGGTTGCGACGATGCTGTTTGCTCGATCCTTTGCTGCTTGCTGCACCAAAGTGCCGATAACGTCGTCTGCTTCCACGCCTTCCAGCGCGATGATGTTCCAGCCTGTGGCGGCAATGGCCTGATGCAGCGGTTCGATCTGCTGCACGAGTTCGGTCGGCATCGCAGGTCGATGGGCCTTGTATTCCGGATATATGTCTTCTCGAAATGTTTTACCTTTTGCGTCGAATACGCACAGGCTATAATCAGCCGGGTAGTCATGGCGCAGCTTGCGCAGCATGTTTAGCACACCGTAGATAGCACCCGTAGGCTCACCGTGCCGGTTTCGTAGATCAGGCATGGCATGAAAAGCGCGATACAGAAACGACGAGCCGTCAACCAACAGCAATGTTTTTTCAGAAATCATGTTGTATTTTTTCGAAACTAACTTTAATTTATTTGTTTTAAGGATAATTGCATGAACTCCTCGTCCAAACTGCCTATCCCTGCCGTATCCGAATTCTTGAATTCCAAGGAAGCCTGGCGTGTATTCGGTATTATGGCAGAGTTTGTTTCTGCAACCGAACGGCTTAACCAGATACATCCTGCAGTAAGTATTTTCGGTAGTGCGCGAACCAAGCCGGATCAACCTTACTACAAACTTACCGAGGAAATTTCCCGCCTGCTTTCAGACGCCGGTTTCTCTGTCATATCCGGAGGCGGTCCAGGTATCATGGAAGCAGCCAACAAGGGAGCGTTCTATGGCAAATCATCCAGCGTAGGACTGAATATCCAATTACCGCACGAGCAAACCAGCAACCATTACCAGGACATCAGCCAGACATTTCAGCATTTCTTCGCCCGCAAAGTAATGTTCGTGAAATTTGCCAGCGCGTATGTGGTAATGCCTGGCGGCTTCGGCACGCTTGACGAATTGATGGAAGCACTGACACTGGTACAGACCGGCAAGACCCGTCGCATGCCAATCATTCTGGTAGGCAGCAAGTTCTGGAGCGGCATGCTCGACTGGTTCCGTAACGCACTGTTGGATGAAAAGGTGATCAGTCCAGAAGACATGAATTTGATCCAGGTCATCGACGAACCTCAGGCAATAGTCACAGCGATCTTCAAACACTATGAAACGCGAGGCTTTGAACCTTCTGCTGCGGAACGCGAGAAGCAGCTATATTTGTAGTCAGCTCCCTGCCTTGCTCGATTTATCCCAACTTAAACAATTCGATTATGGATGTGCAAGTACCCTAAACTGACGAGGAAGGCTACCTGATCAATCCTCAAGACATAGTGAGGAAATCGCCAAGTATTTTGGCATCACAGGAAAGCATCGAACTCACACAGGACCATTGGGATGCCATAAATTTTATGCGTGAATATTTCGCCGAACATCTAATCGCCCCCGACGTACGCCATGTGATAAAACACCTCGCTGCTGGAGCACGGGTTGAAGCTCTTCATGCACCTATTCGCACAGAGTTCACTGTCATCGGATAAAATGCACTCATTCCTTCACGCAACGGTTATCACCATGCGCTTCCTGACATTGTTTCTGCTAAGTGTTTTTTCGTTTACAGCCTTTGCTGCCGAGCCTGTTCCCGATAATCTTGAGCCATTGCCCCCGCCACCAGTATTTGATGCTGGTGCGGATACTGGACAGCCAGAAGATGAACCGCAGGTGATAATAACCAAGCCGCGCGAAGCGGTGATTGAGGAGTTTCGCGTTGGCGGCAAACTTTACATGATCAAGGTAACACCCAAAATTGGTCCTCCCTATTACTTGGTAGACGACCTGGGCGACGGCAAGTTTGTCAGGCAGGAAAGTCTTGATTCCGGCTTCAGACCACCTCGCTGGGTCATCAAGCGATTCTAGGTTTTTGAACATGGCGGTCTTCACTACGGTTTCCGAGGCGGAACTTACTGCATGGCTATCTAACTATTCGCTCGGCCAGTTGTCGGAGTTGCAAGGCATAGTTTCCGGCATCGAGAATACAAATTATTTCGTAACGACCAGCAACGGGCGTTTTGTGCTCACTCTTTTTGAGAAACTAACCGCAGATGAGTTACCGTTCTACCTGAACCTGATGGCACATCTTGCCCGCCATGGCATTCCCTGCCCGAACCCGATGGCAAACCGCCACAATCAGTTTCTTGGCTCCCTCAAAGGCAAGCCCGCATGCATCGTCAGTCGCTTGAGCGGCAAGTCTGTCAACGCTCCCAGTCTGGCTCAGTGTGCTTCCATCGGTGCGATGTTGGGTCAGATGCACATAGCTGGTCAAAGTTTTTCACAAATCATGCCTAACCCGCGTGGTACAGCATGGCGCTCAACAACTGCGCCACTGGTACGACCATTTTTGGATGCTTCACAAGCGGAAATGCTGGAACGAGAAATTGCTCTACACAACGGGCAATTTGATGTTTCAATGCCACAAGGGGTGATTCATGCAGACCTATTCCGTGACAATGTATTGATTGAAAAGGACCGCATTGGTGGTTTGATCGATTTTTATTTTGCCTGCACTGATGTATTGTTGTATGACGTTGCAATCACCGTAAACGACTGGTGCATGGATACAAGCGGCAAGCTGGATATTCCGCGAGCGCAAACCTTGCTGCGCGCCTATCATCAAGTGCGTCCGCTGCAGAATACGGAACGGGATGCATGGCCGCTGATGCTGCGCCTTGCCGCGCTTCGCTTCTGGTTGTCACGCCTGCATGATATGTATTTTCCGCGCGATGGAGAATTGGTCAATCCGCGTAATCCGGCGCATTTCAAGCGCATTCTGCAAAACCATATCTGGACGAAACAGCCCGTCTGGTTATGAACCGAATCCACATTTACTGATCCCCAGAAAATGCCCTATAGCGACAAAGTGGGGCAAACCAGGAACACGCGAATCAGATGTTCGTAGGTTTGAATGTTTAATACTGGCCTGATGTTTATCGCGTCAGATTCTCAAGCTGGCTTTGCGAATTTCCTCATCAAGTTCCGCATAGTTCATGGTGACAGGATATTGCGGAAACTCCCGTGTCACGTTTTCCGGCGGGCGAAACAGAATGCCTGCATGCGCTTCGCCAAGCATTGCCGTATCGTTGTATGAGTCGCCAGCAGCAATGGTTTTGAAATTGATCTCGCGAAATCGTTTCACCGCTTCACGCTTCTGGTTCGGCATGCGCAAGTGGTAATTGACCAGCGTACCGTTGGCATCCGCTTCCAGCTTGTGGCAGAACAACGTCGGCATGCCCAATTGCAGCATCAGCGGAAGAGCGAATTCATAGAATGTATCTGAAAGGATGATGACCTGAAAGCGCTTGCGCAGATCATCGAGGAATTCTTTGGCACCTTCCATTGGCCCCATATCGGAAATGACCTTCTGTATATCTGGCAGGCCAAGTTTGTGCTGCGCCAGAATACCCAACCGGTATTTCATCAGTTTGTCATAGTCTGGCTCATCGCGTGTAGTACGGCGCAATTCTGGAATGCCGGCGCGTTTCGAGAATTCGATCCATATCTCCGGAACGAGGACACCTTCAAGGTCAAGACAAACAAGCTGCACGGAAAGACTCCTTAATATGAGGATTCGCCACGAAACATGAATTCTACCATCTCTCGATATAATTCCGACCAAGCGCAAATCTGTTTCTGTGCATTTCTTGATGCCACAGGCTGACACGAATAGAAATTGCCGAGCGACTGCCAGTTTTGCTGTACAGATGTACAGCGCTATTTTGGGCAGATATTACTAAATCACATTACAATGGAAATATATATCCGAATTAATGTATTTAAGATCAAATTGAACCAAGACAATTAAGTGCCGGTAACGGTTGGGTATGAATAAATAGCAGTTACGGGCTGTTCATGAAAGCACCGCTACTGTGGATTAGCCTGCTGATGATCTTGTTGATGTCAACATTCTCATGGTCCAGCATATCCGTCATAAGCAAGCCATTAATAATCTTGCTGACGTCCGTGTTTTTAGCCGGGCTGTATACCGGTAGTCGCGCCTGCATGAAATGTATTTGCCGCACGATGGAGAATTGATCAATGCACACAATCCGCGTCATTTTGAGAATGTCTTGCAAAATCACATCTCAGCAGCGCAAGCTATTTGGCTATATAGGAGATAAAGTATGATAGAAGCTAAACATTTAACGGCTGGTCACGGTTGGGAATGGATCAAGCAAGGGTATGCATTGTTCATGAAAGCCCCATTGCTATGGATCGTACTGTTGCTGATCTGCCTGGTCGCTGCAGTCGCCTTTTCCAGCGTGCCGGTAGTAGGCGAGCCGCTCATTAGCCTACTGATGCCAGTGATATTGGTTGGATTGATGGCTGGATGCCAAGACTTGAGAAAAGGCGAGGATCTGGAACTGATGCATCTGGTCCGGGGTTTTAAACAACATACTACCCAACTGGTGACACTGGGCGGTATCGGGTTGGTCAGCCAGTTCCTGATTTTCGGCATAATGATGCTGGTCGGTGGAGCGGCACTGGTGAGCATTTTGATGAGCGGACAGCCGGATGTTGAACCCGAAGTCATCATGCAAGCTGCCAGCGGGGCCGGGCTGGCGATTTTGCTGGGCTTAATCCTGTTCAGCCTGCTTGTCATGGCAATGCAATATGCGCCTCTGTTGGTGTTCTTCAACAACGTGACACCGCTGGTGGCCATGAAACTCAGCCTGCGTGCTTTCCTCAACAACATTGGTGCCATGTTGGTTTATGGCATTACTTTCATGCTGTTGGCGTTCCTTGCCAGTCTTCCGATGATGCTTGGCTGGCTGATATTGTTGCCGATCGTGTTTACTTCCCTTTATGCCAGCTATTCAGAGATATTTCCGGCTGAAAAGGAAACCGGGAGCGACACACAGGAAAACGATATTTTTGCCCGCGACGATCAGATTTTTTAGCCAGAACAAGGAAGGCCTGCACTTACTCAGACAAGCTACTGCACCTCGGTCAATTTTGCATACTCTAATGCCAGCCACTTACTGCCGGCATGTTTGAAATTCACCTGTACACGCGCATCTGCACCGACGCCTTCAACGCCTGTGATGGTTCCTTCACCGAATTTCTGGTGAAATACTCGCTGTCCGATACGCCAAGGTACTCCAGCCTTTCCCTGACCACCCTTATCAGATGAGAGTTGCGCATCCCGGTAAGTAGGTGAAATGAAAACAGGTGTACTCGTTGAAAACCTCGGTGTGAGCCAATGCAACAAGTTCTCCGGCAGTTCTCTTAGGAAGCTCGATGCCATACCGTAACTCACTTGGCCGTGCAGCATCCGGCTCTGTGCCAAAGTTAAGTACAGCCTGCGTCTCGCCCGAGTGAGCGCCACATACATCAAGCGGCGCTCTTCATCCCGGCCACCGTCTTCACGCTGGCTGTTCTGATGCGGAAACAAGCCTTCTTCCAGTCCAGTGATGAACACGGTATGGAATTCAAGTCCCTTCGCCGAATGCACGGTCATCAAATGCAAGGCATCCTCCTGATCGCCCGCCTGATGCTCGCCCGCTTCCAGCGAAGCATGTGCAAGGAACGCGGTCAGGCTGTCGTCTTCATTCTCATGTACAAATAACATTGCGGCATTAACAAGTTCGTTCAAATTCTCTAACCGTTCCTGAGCCTCACGCTTTTTGGCACCGCTTTCATTCTGATAATTCTGGGACATACCACAATGACTCAGCACATGATCGACGATTTCGGGGAGCGGCAATTCACGTGTCTCGTTGCGGAGAGATTCGATGAGTGCAACGAAAGCCAATACCTTGCCGCCTGAGCGTGCAGCTGCTTCGAATAATGTTGAGTTATTTCTTTTAGCATCCTCCTGTAGCTGCTCGATGCTGCGGGCGCCAATCCCGCGTGTTGGAAAATTTATGATGCGCAGCAAAGCATTATCATCGTCGCTGTTCTGCATCAGACGCAGATAGGCCAGCGCATGCTTGATCTCCTGGCGCTCGAAAAATCGCAGCCCACCATATACACGATATGCCATGCTTGCTGAAACAAGCGCGTGTTCCAAAACACGTGATTGTGCATTCGAGCGATACAGCAGGGCGATCTCCCGAAGATTCACACCTTCACGCTTGAGCTGCTTGATCTCATCGACGATGAAAGCCGCCTCATCTACATCGTTCGCCGCCTCATAGACTCGCAACTTTTCTCCGCCGCTCTCCGATGTCCATAGATTCTTCCCCAACCTGCTTCTGTTGTTCTGAATCAAGGCATTGGCAGCTTCGAGTATGTTTCCATGCGAGCGGTAGTTCTGCTCTAGCTTGATAACATTCTCAACTTGAAAGTCTCGCAGCAGTTCTTGCATGTTGCCGACATGTGCGCCACGGAAAGCATAGATCGATTGATCATCGTCGCCAACTGCGAATAAAGCGTTGTGCTTTCCTGCCAGCAGTTTCAACCAGCGATACTGCAACGGATTGGTATCCTGGAACTCATCCACCAGAATGTGCTTGAAGCGTTCCTGATAATGCTCGCGAAGCTCCGCATTGCGGGACAACAAATCGTAGCAGCGCAGTAACAACTCGGAAAAATCCACCACGCCTTCGCGCTGACATTGGGCATCATACTCGGCGAAAACCTCCACCTTGCGACGCGTATAGGGGTCGTAAGCTTCTACCTCGTTTGCGCGCAGACCCTGCTCCTTACTGCCACTGATGAAGTTCTGTATCTCGCGCGGCGGGTATTTCTCGTCATCCACATTCATCGCCTTCATCAGTCGCTTGATGGCGGACAACTGGTCGCCGCTGTCGAGGATCTGGAAGGTCTGGGGCAGGTTCGCCTCGCGATGATGCGCGCGCAGCATGCGGTTACACAAGCCGTGAAAAGTGCCTATCCACATTCCGCGCGTATTGATCGGCAACATCGCAGAGAGTCGTGTCACCATCTCCTTGGCTGCTTTGTTGGTGAATGTCACAGCAAGAATCCCGTGCGGGCTAGCCGTACCGGTACTTATCAGCCAGGCTATTCGTGTTGTCAGCACGCGCGTTTTACCGCTGCCTGCTCCGGCAAGAATCAGTGCAGATTGGTGCGGTAGTGTGACAGCCTGTCTTTGTTCGGGGTTTAAACCGTTGAGTATGTCCATAAGAAACGGGGAAGCAGACACTACATCTGCTTCCCCGTCTGCCTTTCTGAAAAATCCTACTTCTTGTTCTCGATCATCTCATGCACTATCGGTGCAAGTATGATCTCCAACGCATAACTCATCTTTCCGCCGGGTACGACCAGAGTATTGGCACGGGACATAAATGAGCTTGGAATCATCGAAAGCATGTATGGAAAATCAACTCCCTTCGGATCACGAAAGCGAATAACAACAAAGCTTTCATCGGGAGTCGGGATATCGCGTGCGATGAAGGGGTTGGAGGTATCTACGGTAGCAACGCGTTGAAAGTTTATATGGGTACGTGAAAACTGGGGCGTGATGTACTTGATATAGTCCGGCATGCGACGCATGATGGTGTCCACGGTAGCTTCGGCCGAATAGCCGCGCTCCGCACCATCGCGGTGGATCTTCTGTATCCACTCAAGGTTGACCACTGGCACAACGCCGATCCCAAGATCCACGTATTTGGCAGCATCATGCTTGTTATCGGACGCCAAGCCATGCAGGCCTTCATAGAACAGCAGGTCAGAGTTCGGCTCGATATCCTCCCAAGGGGTAAACACACCCGGCTTGAGGTCGGTGAGGCCAAAATGCTTGTTATGCAATTCGGCTTCTTCCGCGCTATGTACGTAGTAGCGCCGCTTGCACATGCCTGTCTCACCATATGACTTGAAGGTCTCCTCGATTTTGTCGAAATGGTTCGCTTCCGGTCCAAAATGGCTGAAGGTGTTGTTGCCGGCTTTAGCAGCTTCAGCCGAAGCTGCACGAAACGCCATACGATCGAGGCTGTGCAGGCTATCACCTTCAATGATTGCTGCGCGTATTCCTGGTTGATCGGCACGGTCGATGCTGCGTCTTTCGACATCGGGCGGGTTGCCGTTACTGTTCTTTCTCTTTTCACGGCGGAACAGATTTTCAAAAGCGCGCTTGACTGTGGTAGTACCTGCACCGGATGAACCGGTGACAGCGACAACGGGATGCTTGCGAGACATGGTATGAAGCTCCTGAGCTGATTATAAAAATTATGAGAAGTGATTCTATAACAGAATGGCTTTCGAGCGTAGCAGGTGGGATATCGCTATAATGCCACACCAGAATATTCAAGAATCAAGCTTCCAACATGCAATCCGACTACGATCACCGTACCATAGACCAGCAAATCCAGCACGAGTGGAATCAGCAGCACTCGTTTCGTGCTGATGAGGGCAGCAGCAAGCCGAAATACTACTGCCTTTCGATGTTCCCATACCCTTCCGGCAAATTGCACATGGGTCATGTGCGCAACTACACAATCGGTGACGTGCTTTCCCGCTATTTTCGAATGCAGGGCTACAACGTGATGCAACCGATGGGCTGGGACGCGTTCGGGCTACCTGCTGAAAACGCCGCGCTTGCGAACAATGTGCCGCCCGCCGCCTGGACATATTCCAATATCGAATATATGAAGCAGCAGTTGAAATCACTCGGGCTGGGTGTGGACTGGTCAAGAGAGATCGCAACCTGCAAACCTGACTATTACCGCTGGGAGCAATGGCTGTTCACCAGACTGTTCAAAAAGGGGGTCATCTACAAAAAACTTGCCTCAGTTAACTGGGATCCGATAGACCACACGGTTCTGGCCAATGAGCAGGTTATCGACGGACGCGGTTGGCGCTCCGGCGCGCTTGTAGAAAAGCGAGATATCCCAATGTATTTCTTCCGAATAACGCAATATGCAGAAGAACTGCTTGAAGGCCTCGATACACTACCGGGATGGCCGGAGCAGGTTAAAACCATGCAGCGCAACTGGATCGGCAAGAGTCATGGTGTACGCTTTGCGTTTCCATACACACACGATGGCAATACAGATAAATTGTGGGTGTATACCACCCGTGCCGATACCATTATGGGTGTCACCTTTGTCGCAGTTGCTGCAGAGCATCCGTTAGCTACAAGCGCTGCGCAAGAAAATCCTGGTTTGTCGGCATTCATCGACGAATGCAAGCAAGGGAGTGTCGCCGAAGCAGATATTGCTACGATGGAAAAGAAGGGCATGGACACTGGACTTAAAGTCATCCACCCGCTCAGCGGCGAGCAAATCCCGGTATGGGTTGGAAATTACGTTCTGATGGGTTATGGCGAAGGTGCGGTAATGGCAGTGCCAGCACATGATGAACGTGATTTTGGCTTTGCAAAAAAATATCAGTTACCAATCAAGCAATCCATCACTGTCAAGGATCAACCGTTCAGTGTTGAATCATGGCAGGAATGGTATGCAAACAAGGAGCAAGGGGTTTGTGTAAACTCGGGCAAATACGACGGCATGCCATACGAACAGGCAGTAAATGCGATTGCAGCTGACCTGAAAGACAAAGGACTGGGCGATACGCAGGTGCAGTTCCGCCTGCGCGACTGGGGTATCTCGCGCCAACGCTACTGGGGCTGCCCGATACCGATCATACATTGTCCTAGTTGTGGTGACGTGCCGGTACCGGACGATCAATTGCCTGTGGTATTGCCGGAGAACGTGGTGCCTGATGGTTCAGGTTCACCGCTGGCTAGGATGCCGGAATTTTACGAAACCTCCTGTCCAAAATGTGGTGGTGCGGCTAAACGCGAAACCGACACGATGGATACTTTCGTTGAGTCTTCGTGGTACTACGCGCGTTATGCCAGCCCGGCCTGCGCTACTTCTATGGTGGATAGGAAGCATGCGCAGCTATGGCTACCGGTAGATCAGTATATCGGAGGTATCGAGCATGCGATCCTGCACCTGCTGTATGCGCGTTTTTTCCATAAACTGATGCGCGATGAGGGTCTGGTTCCGGGCAGCGAACCATTCAAGAACTTGCTTACACAAGGCATGGTTGTCGCACCGACGTTCTACCGAGAAGACAATAACGGCAAGCGGCAGTGGATAAACCCCGCCGATGTGGACGTTGAGACCGATGCGAAGGGACGCCCGATCGGAGCAAGACTTTTAGCTGATGGACTCCCGGTCATTATCGGGGGCACTGAAAAAATGTCAAAATCGAAGAACAACGGTGTTGACCCTCAGTCGATCATCGACCGTTACGGTGCAGATACCGCACGCCTGTTTATCATGTTTGCTGCACCTCCTGACCAGCAACTTGAGTGGAATGACGCCGGTGTGGAAGGTGCTTCGCGCTTCCTACGCAGGTTATGGAATTTAGGAGTGAAGATCAAGCATGGCGGAGGCCCAACAATTCCTACAGGTATGCGCCAGGCTTCCCGGTTCGAAATTCATTCGGTGCTCAAGCAAGCAAATTACGACTTTGCCAAGCACCAATTCAACACGGTGGCTTCTGCAGCGATGAAAATTTTCAATGCGCTAGAGCGACTGGAATGCATGGATGATGAAGTCATCAAAGAAGGATTTTCGATACTTTTGCGTTTACTCGCACCGATCACACCTCACATAACACAATCGCTCTGGAAGGAGCTAGGCTACGGCAATGACATTCTCGTAGCGGATTGGCCAAAAGTTGACGAAATTGCGCTGGTACAGGATGAGATTGACTTGGTGATTCAGGTCAACGGCAAGTTACGCGGTAGTATTCGCGTATCAAAAGATGCAGGCAAAACCAAACTGGAGGAACTGGCACTTGAGCACGATGCAGTACAGAAACATCTGGCTGGCGCAGTGCCGAAAAAAATCATCATCGTTCCAGGTCGCTTGATCAATGTTGTTGCTTAGGAAAATTCACCCTCGCATCTCACTACAGTGGATCACTCTGCTGATTGCCACACTTCTTCTTGGCGCATGTGGTTTTCATCTACGCGGACAGTTATCCATGCCATTCGATACCATCTATCTGAAGTCGGCCAGCCCTGGGACACCACTGATCATAGAGTTACGGCGCAATTTCGAAGCCAGACATGTAAAACTAGTGAACGCTGCTGATGAGGCTGAACTAGTTCTCGATATTGTTTCCGAAACACCTGACAAGCTGGTATTGACCCTGGGTGCTGATGGCCGTGTCAACGAATTCCGATTGTTTTACCGAGTCTCCCTGCGCGCTTATGATAGTCAAAGGGACTGGATTCCGGCCGAAGATATCTCATTACGCAGAGACTTTTCCTACGACGACTCCTTGGTCCTTGCCAAAGAGGCCGAGGAATCCTTGTTATACCAAAGCATGCGTTCTGATATGGTGCAGCAGATTATGAACCGTCTGAGCCGGATTAAATCGCAGAATAATTGACATGGCCATCGACAGCGAAGCTCTTCCACGTCACCTCTCATCAGGACTGAAGCCGCTATATGTAGTCTTTGGTGATGCTTTGCTACTGGCTATCGAGGCGGCGGACAGCATCCGCACCGCAGCTCGCACGGCGGGATACACTGAGCGTGAAACCTTCATCGCCGAGCAGCATTTCAAGTGGGATGAATTGCGCAATAGCGCTCATAGCCTGTCGCTGTTTGCAACGCGGAAAATTATCGACTTGCGCATCCCTTCCGGAAAACCCGGTGTGGAGGGAGGTCAGGCGTTACAGGATTATTGCACCAGCCTGAGTCCGGATGTGCTAACGCTGATTTCCCTCCCCAAATTGGACTGGTCAGCCCAGAAGAGCCAATGGTTCAGTGCACTACAACAGCATGGCGTGATTGTTTCAGCTGATGACATTCCTCGCAGCGCACTTCCGCGCTGGATCGCCGGCCGTCTCAAACGGCAGGATCAGAATACTGACAATGCAACACTGGAATTCCTTGCAGATCGCTGCGAGGGCAACCTTCTTGCAGCTTTCCAGGAGATACAGAAACTTGCGTTACTATACCCCACAGGTCAACTGGCTTTCGAGCAGGTGAAGGACGCTGTGATGGACGTTGCACGTTACGATATCTTTAAACTTTCGGAGGCAATGCTAAGCGGCAATTCAGGACGGTTTGCGCACATCCTCGACGGGCTTCATGCAGAGGGCACAGCAACGACACTGGTATTGTGGGCCATCAGCGAGGATATCCGAACCTTAGGTAAATTGTTGCAGGCAGTGCAACGGGGGGTGAATCTTGGCAACGCCTTACGCGATTTTCGAGTACGCAAGGATAAACATGGTCTGATGGAAAGTGCTGCGAGGCGCATCAAACTTTCCCATCTTGAACGCGCAATGCTGCAAGCTGCACGTCTGGACAAGATCATAAAGGGCTTGCGTCAGGGAGATGTCTGGGATGAATTACTTCAACTTGGAATGCGGTTTTCCAAACCTTAAGCATGCAAATTCCTTTGACTCCCTTTATGCTGAGCGCTAATTGAATCAATAAGGAATATGATTGCCCGCTGATTTTCACATTGCCCTTTGGTTAAAATCGAGTTTTGAATGAATGAAACCCTATTAGTTATAACAAGTTTGCCTGATGCGTCATCCGCTGCACGATTGGCAAAGCAACTCGTGGAATCACGTGCCGCAGCTTGCGTGAATCAGCTTGCGACCTGCAACTCGACCTACCATTGGCAAGGTAAAATCGAAACCGCCACCGAAGTCCCGTTATTGATTAAAACCACAAGGGCTGCTTATCCGCACCTTGAAAAATTGATCAGCATGGCTCACCCTTATGAACTTCCGGAAATCATCGCTGTCCCGGTCATTGCGGGCTTGCCGGCTTATCTGGGATGGATAGACAACGAAACAATGATTGCCAAGGATTAAACATGCGTTTAGTTTTGCTTATTTTGCTCTGTTTCAGCTCTCCCGCATCGATTGCGGATGGCCTTCTTGACCGCCTTCCGGGGTTTGGAGGTACCAAACAACCGGTCTTTTTGCCCCCAGAACAGGCTTTTTCCCTGAATGTAATCGTTCGGGATGCACATACCCTGCAGGCAAATTTCAGAATCACTCCTGGATATTACTTGTATAGAGAAAAGATAAGTTTCGAGATTCAGGACAAGGCTGTAAAGATATCCGGAATGAGCCTGCCAAGGGGTGATATGAAGGATGATCCAAATTTCGGTCCCACTGAAGTTTTCCATCAGTCATTTCAAGCTGAGATCAAATTAGCACCGAGCCCTGATGCCGGTGCCAGAAGTTTCACTTTAAATGCCAGCTATCAAGGATGTAGCGAGGAGGGATTGTGCTACCCACCTATCACCCCTGCTTTGCTAATTAATCTGCCAGACGCTAAATCTGGCGAAAAGCCGCCACCCATTATTACCACAGCTCAGCCTGAAGAAACGCAAGCCGTTCAGTCGGAAGGTTCGCAGATCGCGCAGCTTTTCAAGAGTGGTAGCTTCTGGCTGATAGTTTCGTTCTTCTTCGGCGCAGGACTGTTGCTTGCCTTCACTCCCTGCGTTTTCCCGATGATCCCTATCCTGTCAGGAATCATTGTAGGACGTGGCCACAAGATCACGAGGATGCACGCGTTCATGCTGTCACTGGCGTATGTGCTGGGCATGGCAATTACCTATGCAATTGCCGGTGTTGCAGCTGGATTTTCAGGTAACCTGATTTCCAACGCCCTGCAAACTCCTTGGGTACTGGGAAGCTTCTCAGCCGTGTTCGTGATCCTGTCATTTTCTATGTTCGGGTTTTATGAGTTGCAATTGCCATCTGCGCTACAGAGCAAACTTACCGACACCAGCAATAAACTGCATGGTGGTCATCTTTCAGGGGTGTTTGTGATGGGCGCATTGTCCGCAATCATCATGGGGCCTTGCGTCGCTGCGCCACTTGCTGGAGCGCTGTTGTATATTGGCCAGACTCATGACGCTATGTTGGGCGGAGTCGCCCTGTTCGCACTAGCTATGGGCATGGGCGCGCCGCTTTTGCTGATCGGCACCTCGGCGGGAGTTTTGCTTCCCAGGGCAGGCGCATGGATGGAAGCGGTAAAGCGCTTCTTCGGCGTAATGCTCTTGGCGCTGGCGATCTGGATCATCCAGCCTCTGCTACCAATTGCCGCTCAGATGATGCTTTGGGCTGCACTGCTCATCTTTTCGGGAATTTACATGCATGCACTGGACAGCCTTCCACACAACGCCACCGGATGGCACAAGCTGTTCAAGGGTGTCGGGCTGTTTGCGCTGCTCTTGGGTGTAGCATATTTGATAGGTGCGCTTTCTGGCGCACAGGATATCCTGCGTCCGTTAGGCACGATGGGTCGTGCCGGAGCACAAACCCCTGCCTCGCTCCAATTTTCACGCGTCAGGGATGTCGCAGAACTCGACAGGCGTATCCAGGAGGCAGGCGGAAAAACTGTGATGCTGGATTTCTATGCCGATTGGTGCATCTCATGCAAGGAAATGGAGCGCTTCACGTTTTCAGACACGCTCGTACAATCCAAGCTCAAATCTGCCTTATTGTTGCAGGCAGATGTCACAGCCAATAGCGAAGCTGACAAAGCACTGCTCAATCGATTTGGCCTGTTTGGACCTCCGGGAATCCTATTTTTTGATGCAAATGGCAATGAACAAGGCGATTTTAGAGTGGTCGGCTATCAAAATGCTGCTCAATTCCTGAGAACATTGAAGGCTGTCGGCCTATAACGCCTTTTCCCTATCTTCGTTAAAATCCTAGACAACTCACCCTAATTTACGGCAAACTACACAGGTGAAAAATATCCTGGTGTTGCATGGCCCCAACCTGAACTTGCTCGGTAGTCGTGAGCCAGGGGTGTATGGTCGTGTCACTTTAGATGAAATTAATGCTGGTTTAACGCAATTTGCTGAAAAACATCATGCAACCTTGTCATGCTTCCAGAGTAATGCAGAGGCAACCTTGGTAGAACGCGTTCAACAGGCTAGAGCCGACGGTACAGAATTCATAATCATTAATCCGGCTGCATTCACTCATACCAGCGTGTCATTACGGGATGCGCTAGCGGCAGTATCTATACCATTCATCGAAGTGCACCTATCCAATGTGTATGCACGCGAATCGTTCCGCAAAGAGTCGTTCTTTTCCGATCTCGCCATCGGCGTGATTAGCGGCTTGGGCGCATCGGGGTATGAATATGCCTTGCAATATGCACTGAAATATACAAATCAAGCTTAGGAGGACACTATGGATTTACGCAAACTCAAGACGCTGATCGAACTGGTCGAAAGCTCAGGTATCGCCGAACTTGAAATCAGTGAAGGTGAAGAACGCGTGAGAATCACCCGCACTGCGGCCTCCGTACAGCAGGCATATGCACCTCTCCAGCAGCAGCAACCAGCCATGGCACCAGCTCCTCAGGCAGCACCACCGATAGAGGTGGCCGCCAAACCTGCAGTCGCGGAGGGCCATGTAGTGAAATCGCCGATGGTCGGCACGTTTTATCGCTCAGCCTCACCGGGTTCAAAGCCATTCGTCGATGTTGGCCAGTCCGTGAACAGCGGTGACACCTTGTGCATCATCGAGGCAATGAAGTTACTCAACGAGATCGATGCCGACCAGAGTGGCGTTATCAAAGCGATATTGGTGGAGAACGGCCAACCAGTAGAGTTTGGACAACCATTATATGTGATTGGCTGATCTAGTATGACCATCACATATGACTATTGAGCTATATAGCTGACATGACACTAGGAATAAAAGGCGCGAATCTGCTCGCCAAGCCCAAGCCCGGAGCCAACACTATGTTTGAAAAAATCCTGATCGCCAATCGCGGCGAGATAGCTCTTCGCATTCAGAGAGCCTGTCGTGAACTGGGCATTAAGACCGTCGTAGTGCATTCTGAAGCGGATGCAGATGCCAAGTATGTCAAATTGGCAGACGAATCCGTCTGTATCGGACCGGCCTCATCCTCACTAAGCTATCTAAGTATTCCAGCCATCATCAGTGCTGCTGAAGTAACGGATGCGCAAGCCATCCATCCCGGCTATGGGTTTCTTTCCGAAAATGCGGACTTTTCCGAGCGAGTAGAGAAGTGCGGATTTGTGTTTATCGGTCCTCGCGCAGAGACGATTCGGTTGATGGGTGACAAGGTCAGTGCCAAGAATGCGATGAAAAAGGCCGGGGTACCTTGCGTTCCTGGGGTTGATGGCGCACTTCCGGATACCCCTGCAGAAATCATAAAGATCGCGCGCAGCATAGGCTATCCCGTCATCATCAAGGCCTCAGGTGGTGGTGGTGGACGTGGAATGCGTGTAGTGCATACCGAAGCAGCGCTGTTGAACGCTGTTACGATGACCAAGACAGAGGCACAGGCTGCGTTCAACAATCCCATGGTATATATGGAAAAGTTTTTGGAGAATCCACGCCACGTCGAGATCCAGGTGTTGGCTGACCAGCATGGAAACGCAGTATATCTTGGGGAACGTGACTGTTCGATGCAACGCCGCCACCAGAAGATACTGGAGGAAGCGCCAGCTCCCCTTCTCGACACTAAAATGCGCGACAAGGTCGGTGAACGCTGTGCCGCAGCATGCAGAAAAATCGGATATCGCGGCGCCGGGACATTCGAATTCCTATACGAAAACGGAGAATTCTTTTTCATCGAAATGAATACCCGTGTGCAGGTTGAGCATCCAGTCACGGAAATGATCACTGGAATTGATATAGTGCGGCAGCAGATACTGATTGCCGCAGGAGAAAAGCTTCCATTCAAGCAACGAGACATCAAGTTCCGTGGCCACGCAATCGAATGTCGAATCAATGCCGAGCATCCTTACAAATTCACCCCGTCCCCGGGTCGCATTACCACGTGGCACCCACCCGGCGGACCCGGCATACGCGTTGATTCCCACGTCTATGCTAATTATCTGGTTCCTTCACATTACGATTCGATGATCGGGAAGATCATTTCTTATGGTGACACGCGTGAACAAGCAATGGCACGAATGCGCACTGCATTATCGGAAATGGC
This sequence comes from Gallionella sp., assembly GCA_024641025.1. Lineage (GTDB taxonomy): Bacteria > Pseudomonadota > Gammaproteobacteria > Burkholderiales > Gallionellaceae > Gallionella. Next base: position 11,359 of record JAHEDW010000006.1, on the reverse strand, counting down.
GGTAGACGGAATCGAAACAAATATTGCGCTGCATCGCGAATTGTTGCAGGACGCTGCATTCATCCGGGGTGGCACAAGCATACATTACCTGGAAGAGCGGCTTGCTGAACGCACAAAGGGGAAATAGCATTTCTTGCGTACAAGCTGTTGCCTTAACTGCATATCCCTCAAAATTTCGTGCTTTTATTTTCAAAACTGAAGTTGTGTTCGCAATACTAATGTATATGAAATAATATGCCTTGGCTGACGCTCATCGTTGATACCGATGCCGAACACGCCGAAGCCTTGAGCGAGGCTCTGCTCGACATGGGTGCCTTGTCGGTAGACTTGCTGGATGCTGATGCCGACACGCCAGATGAGCAGGCAATATTCGGCGAACCTGGCCAGCCCCCACCAGGGGTATGGCAACATAACCGTGTTAGCGCGTTGTTTGAGGAAAACCAGGACATAAACACAATCTTGCATAATGCGGCAACTAGCATCGGCCTAGCAAAAATTCCTGGGTATCGCATCGAAACACTTGCTGACAATGACTGGGTTCGGCTCACCCAGTCCCAGTTCGAACCGATACCAATCTCTGCACGACTGTGGATAGTTCCGACCTGGCATACTCCCAAAGACCCTGATGCCATCAACATCCTGCTCGATCCAGGCCTTGCATTTGGTACAGGCAGCCATCCAACCACACGACTGTGCTTGCGCTGGCTTGATGACAATCTACACCGTGGAGAAACTATTCTGGATTATGGATGCGGATCGGGTATCCTCGCTATCGCAGCCGTCAAACTTGGGGCTGCAAGCGCAACCGGTGTTGATGTAGACTCACAGGCAGTGCAGGCTAGCAAAGATAATGCAATTGCCAACAAGGTCACCGATGCGAGATTCCATCTTCCCGATGATGCTCCTTCTGTCAGTTATGACCTAGTCGTGGCGAATATCCTGACTAACCCACTAAGGATGCTAGCTCCCTTGTTGGCGAACTCGACCCGTGAAGGTGGCCGTATCGTTTTGTCAGGGATACTTGAAAATCAGGCACAAGACGTGATGAAGATTTACAAACAATGGTTCGAAATGAACGCCCCGATTTTCGAAGGGGGATGGGCGTGCCTGTCAGGACGCAAACAATGAGCGGAACCACCCTCTGCCCGCACTGCGGCACTCGTTTCAAAATCGGCAGGGAGCAATTGGATGCCCATTATGGCTTGGTACGTTGCGGCAATTGTCACCAGGCCTTCGATCCACTCCCCGATTACGTCCCCGAGGAAATTGATCCGCAACTTGAGTTGCCAATTTTGGATGAAACCCAAATTGCTGCTCCTGGTATTTCTGGCTCAAATACGCAGAGTTCTGGACATGTGACAGATCTACTGAACACAATGCAGACGAGACACGATATTATCGTGTCTGAACCTTACGAAGTGGAATTCCTGTCAAAGTCCAACTCGCGACTTTGGATGATTCCGGTGTTCCCATTGTTGCTGCTTCTGATTGCACAGTCCACCTTCCTGTTTCGAGTCGAGCTCGCCGCACATATCCCTCAATTGAAACCTTGGCTGATACGTTACTGCAAATTACTAAAATGTAGCGTTCCATTGCCGCAAAAGGCCAGTCTGATAAGCATCGAGTCCTCAGAACTCAAGGACGAACCTACCCAAAGGAACCAGATCATTCTGGTTGCCCTGTTACGAAACCGTGCCGCATACACCCAAGCTTACCCGAATCTTGAACTTACCCTCACTGATCTCCAGGACAATGCACTGGCAAGGCGTATCTTCAAACCCGAGGATTATCTGGCTACGTCAAGAAACATAGCCACAGGCTTTCCAAGTAATCAGGAACTTGACATCAACCTGCGACTCGACACAACCGACCTCAAACCGGTTGGCTATCGGTTAGCACTGTACTATTGACGAACTTGAACCAACTACTGGCTCACGATTATTACACTCATCTACCATTCCTCCAGATTTGAATAAGGGAAAGTGGCTGATAACAATACAAAGACCCTGAACAGGACTGATACCGCAGACGACTATCGATCTTGTTCTGACATTACATCTTGTACTGGAATTCCCCCATAAATAATGGCGTAGGCATGATTCTTTTGTACTTCCTCTATTCGTTTGTCTTGCTAGTCAGTTTCCGGTATATTCCGACTCGCCGATCAGACCAATGGGAGAGCGTGTCAACCAGCAAAATTACTAGCTGGGGTACACCGCCGAAGGCGTAACACCCGCAACCGCTCAGGCTAATGAACCATTGACACAGGCGAATCTGGAGAGCGTCGGAATTACCGGCCACCGAAGGGGCACGCAACGCAAGTTGTAATCTCTCAGGTATCAAGGACAGATGGGGCGCAGCACGAATACGTGCTGCGCCCTTTACTTTTTTACGGAAAGTTGCTATGTCACTCAAACAGACTCCACTCAACGCAGCACACCGCGCAATGGGCGCGAAAATGGTCGATTTTGGCGGCTGGGACATGCCAGTAAACTACGGTTCTCAAATTGACGAACACCATTCTGTGCGCAATGACTCAGGTATGTTCGACGTTTCGCATATGCGTGTAGTTGACATCAAGGGCAATGGCGTCAGGCCGTTTCTGCGATTTTTGCTGGCAAATAATGTAGACAAGCTATCCCAACCCGGCAAGGCCCTGTACTCATGCATGTTGCTTGATAACGGTGGTGTGATCGATGACCTGATCGTCTATTTCATGAACGAAGAGTGGTTCCGCATCGTCGTAAATGCTGGCACAGCAGACAAAGACATCGCCTGGATGAAGCAACAAGCTGCCAAGTACTCCCCGCAATTATCCATAGCCGATCACCCGGAATTGGCAATGATTGCTGTACAGGGACCGAATGCGCGAGCAAAAGTTTGGGAAGCGCTGCCCGGCAGCAGGGAATTGACCGAAGGACTTGCTCCCTTCAGTGCGGTTGAAATGGGCACGATGTTCATCGCTCGAACTGGCTACACCGGTGAAGATGGTTTTGAAGTGATGATTCCCGCAAAGGCCGCACCTATCTTCTGGGCAACGCTGGCAGAAAAGGGGGTTAAACCTATCGGGCTCGGTGCGCGCGATACACTGCGCCTTGAGGCAGGCATGAACCTATACGGTCAGGACATGGACGAATCCGTCAATCCGTTGGAATCCGGGTTGGCATGGACGGTGGATCTTAAGAGCGAGCGTGACTTTATTGGCAAGGCTGCCCTGATGTCCAAACCTCCGGCACGTAAGCTCGTCGGATTGGTGTTGATTGACCGTGGTGTGTTGCGCAGCCATCAGCAAGTACATACCCCTCAAGGTTCAGGTGAAATAACCAGCGGAAGCTTTTCTCCAACGCTGGAAAAATCCATCGCGCTGGCGCGTGTTCCCAATGAAGTTCAGATCGGCGACACCGTACAGGTCGCCATACGAGATAAAATGCTCGCTGCAGAAGTAGTGAAATATCCTTTTGCACGCAATGGCAAAGGCTTAATTTAATTTTTTGCGAGGACATGAAGATGAGTATTCCCGGCGACTTGAAGTACACAGCATCACACGAATGGATCAAGACTGAAACCGATGGCACTATCACCGTTGGCATTACCCAACATGCCCAGGAACTTTTGGGAGACATGGTTTTTGTCGAAAGCCCGAAAGTTGGCCGCAAGCTCAAGGCCAAGGAAGAATGCGCGGTCGTCGAATCGGTAAAAGCAGCAGCCGACATCTACGCACCCGTCAGCGGACAAGTTACTGGAGCGAACAGTGACATGGACAGTTCTCCGGAATCCATCAATACAGACCCGTATGGTTCATGGATATTCAAAATGAAACCCGACAATCCAGCCGATGTCGCTGCGTTGATGGATGCCAATGCCTATCAGGCATTGGTGGACAGCGAATCCCATTAAAACCAGGGCATGGGATTCGTGATCGCTGATTCGGGACAATCCTTCTTTTATTCCGATTTACGATTCCCTAGCTCACAATTCTATTTCCAATACCATGAAGAACGACCAATTCGTAAATCGGCACAACGGCCCAAATTCGCTTGAAGTTCGGGAAATGCTGCAAAAGATCGATGCGCCCTCACTTGACGCGCTGATAGATCAAACCATACCGTCAGCCATCCGCCTCAAGCAACCATTGAGCCTTCCTGAAGGCATGTCCGAATATGCTTACCATCAACATCTGTCAGGAATCGCGTCAAAGAACAAATTGTTCAAGAGTTATATCGGCTTGGGCTATTACGACACCATTTTGCCATCGGTGATCCAGCGTAATATTCTTGAGAATCCAGGTTGGTACACAGCTTATACACCCTATCAGGCCGAAATCGCACAGGGTCGCCTCGAAGCCTTGCTCAATTTCCAGACCATGGTGATGGATCTCACCGGCATGGAGATCGCCAATGCATCCTTGCTGGACGAAGCAACCGCTGCAGCAGAAGCGATGACCATGCTGTACAGCCTCCGTTCAAGTGAGGCGGTGGAGCAGGGCAGGGACAGTTTTTTTGTTTCGCACGAATGCTTTCCGCAAACTATCGAGCTGTTGAAGACTCGTGCCATGCCACTGGGTATCAAACTGGTCATCGGCGATTTCAAGAGCGTCACATTGAATGACACTCTTTATGGGGCACTGTTGCAGTACCCGACAGCTGATGGGCTAGTACATGACTATGCAGACTTTGTTGCCCGTGCCAAGGCACACGGCATGACCATCGCAGTGTCAGCAGACATTCTCAGCCTGGTTTTGCTCACCCCACCGGGTGAATGGGGTGCAGACGTAGTTGTTGGCTCCACCCAGCGCTTCGGTGTTCCTATGGGATACGGAGGCCCTCATGCCGCATATTTCGCCTGTCATAACGTGCATAGGCGCTCCATGCCAGGACGCATCATAGGCGTATCAATCGATGCCGATGGAGCCCGCGCCTTGCGTATGGCACTGCAAACCCGCGAGCAGCATATCCGCCGTGAAAAGGCCACTTCCAACATTTGCACTGCACAAGCACTATTGGCGATCATGGCCAGCATGTATGCGGTTTATCACGGCGCAGATGGTCTTCGCAGCATCGCGCAGACAGTACATCTTTCCGCAGCAACGCTGGCAGGCGAATTAAGCAAACTCGGTTATGCCGTTACCGAAGAAGCATTCTTCGATACGGTCAAACTAACCCATACTGACAACGTGAAGATTCACGCCCTGGCCGAGGCGGCACAAATAAATTTCCGCTATACAGATGATGGGCTGACGATTTCACTGGACCAAACTACCGATGCAGACGCGCTTAATGCCATTCTGCGCATCTTCTCCCAGGCTGCTGACAAACCAACTCCGACCGTCAACTCAGCGCAAGTTCTTTCCCAGTCGATGCGCTTGAAGATTAGAGTATCTCCCATCCTGGGTCATGCAGTTTTCAATAAATATCACTCCGAATCAGAGATGATGCGCTACATCAAGCGACTGGAGAACAAAGACCTGTCGCTGACACACTCGATGATATCGCTTGGTTCCTGCACGATGAAACTGAATGCAGCCTCTGAGCTGATTCCGCTCACTTGGCCGGAATTCGCCAACCTACATCCTTTTGTTCCGCTTGAACAAGCTGAGGGTTATCAGGAAATGATTGCCAGTCTTGATGCCGCACTTTCAGAGATCACCGGCTTTGCCAAAATGAGTTTTCAACCGAACAGCGGTGCACAAGGTGAATATGCAGGCTTGCTGGTAATACAGGCATATCACCGTTCGCGCGGCGAGGGTCAACGTAACGTGGCATTGATCCCAGCCTCTGCGCACGGCACCAATCCTGCAAGCGCAGCAATGTGCGGAATGAAGATCGTGGTTGTGAAGTGCGACAAGCAGGGCAATATCGACATCAACGATCTACGCGAAAAAGCTGAGCAGCACAGCGAAGACCTATGCTGCCTGATGGTCACTTACCCAAGTACGCATGGCGTCTATGAAGAGGGTATCAAGGACATCACACGTATCGTTCATGAGAACGGCGGTCAGGTATATATGGACGGTGCAAATATGAATGCCCAAGTCGGCCTGACCAGTCCCGGCAATATCGGTGCTGACGTATGCCACCTGAACCTGCACAAGACTTTTGCCATACCACATGGTGGTGGCGGTCCCGGCATGGGACCAATCGGTGTAGCAGCGCATCTCGCGCCATTCCTGCCAAAACACCCAGTGGTCAAGACCGGTGGTACGCAAGGAATCCACGCCGTATCCGCTGCACCCTACGGTAGTGCGCTAATACTGCTGATTTCCTATGGCTACATCAAAATGATGGGTGGCGCTGGGCTCACTGAAGCCACACGAATTGCGATTCTGAATGCCAACTACATCAAGGAATCGCTAAAGGATCACTTCCCAACTTTGTACAGCGGCTCAAAAAATAGATGTGCACATGAGATGATTCTTGCCTGTTCCGATTTCAAGCGTGATGCCGGCATCGAGGTTGCTGACATCGCAAAACGACTCATGGATTACGGCTTCCACGCTCCCACCACATCATTCCCGGTGGTGGATACCCTGATGGTCGAACCTACTGAGAGCGAGTCCAAGGCTGAACTGGATCGTTTCTGCGACGCCATGATCTCGATTCGCGGTGAAATCGACGAAATCATTTCAGGTAAGTCGGACAAAAAGGACAATGTCTTAAGAAATGCCCCACATACTGCCAAAGCTGTGGTGAATAGCGACTGGAAACACAGTTACGCGCGCGAACAAGCTGCTTTCCCGCTGCCCTGGGTGCGTGAAAATAAATTCTGGCCGAGCGTCGCACGCGTTGACAACGTGTATGGCGACAAGCACCTGATTTGCGCATGTCCACCCATAGAATCATATGCCGACTAGTGAAGTGGGAGGTTTAATCTGGAAGACCCACACAAACACCGCACCGGCTTATCGCATGCATGGCATGCAACCGGTATAGCATTGCAGGGCTTGCGCGCAGCTTGGCAACATGAAGATGCATTCCGTCAGGAACTGATTGTCGCAGCGATTGCTTTACCGGTCGCACTGTTCCTGCCGACAAGCCTTCCAAGCAAAGCTTTGTTGATCTCAAGCATTCTGCTGGTACTTATCGTCGAGTTGATCAACTCTGCCATCGAGGCATCAGTGGATCACACCTCTCAGGAAATAGACCCACTTGCCAAACGTGCCAAGGATATCGCTAGCGCTGCTGTTTTCTTAAGCATCGTAAATGCTGCAATAGTATGGTCATTGGTATTGCTCGGATTCGGCTAGATTCATCATCTTGCCGAATGAATAAGAAGCTAAACCGACAACGGCTGGATGTCCAGATTCATAACTGGATAAGCATCATGATAGCAACGCTAAATTCATAAGTTCGGTTGAAATGATTTTACGTATTGCAAAATGAGCTTTATCCATCGCAGCATGGAAACAGACAAAGCATAAACAGCTACCCAAGGGTCAATTAGATAATCCCAGATATTGCTGGATTCATACCAACCGATTGACCAAGCAAGGGTAGCTAGAGAAATACATGAAGCAATCAAATGATACTTCCATACCCACGCTACAAGCACCGTAATCAGCAGCATGGCGAAAAATAATGTATCCCCGTAACCAAGTCGGTACGGATCATAATTGGTCAATCCTAGGGAAAGTGGGTATAGCAGTAAGGCAGTCAAGGCAATCAGTATCAGTAGTGTCTGTCGTTGCATGACGCTATTTTTTTCTTCATCAAAGTAAAACCTGAAAAACGCACACCCTATAAACATCAGCGTTGTCATGCTCAAGTCACCACTCGCACCGCGCAGATAGGCTGCCAGTGAAATATCGCTAAATGGAATCAGCATTACGATAAATACGGCGACCTGCAACAAGGCCAACCTTCGTTTGGAAAGTCGCGCAATGCCCGGTAAAGTCAAAGACGCTGCCGCACCAGCACTGGCTACACCCGAAAGTCCTGCAATGTCAGTTAAGCTGTACATCAGTCGCTCTTTCAATTTGTCTGTCCAGCCAAGCACGATTAAAACTGACATGCTTTATAAAGCTTCTGTTCCAGGTGTAAACCAGATGAAAATCGCCGTTATGAGACCGAATCAGGTAAGGATAGGAAAACTCGAATCCGCAGACATTAGCCTCGCATTTGTGCTGTTGTGCTGAACTCGCATAGGTCGCAGCGTCGCTAATGTGAGCATCTGTCGCTTTAGCAAGTTCGGTAGCAACTTGCACATAGCGCTTGGCATCGTGAGATTGTCCTCGCTGATTCTCGAAGTGATATAAATTCGTCCAGGTCGATCCGCCATCAGATGAAATTACTAAGGACAGCACGTCTCGACCGTATTCCGTATCATTCAGCGCTAAAAGGAGATTCCCGTTAGGCAACACCACCCCTGAGAGGGCTGCATCGGGATTCGGTAATATGGTTTTTTCTGGCGTACTCCAATGCTCTCCTGCATCGCTTGTTAAAGCAGCAATGACTCGTTTCGGATTGGCCCCCGCATCACGCATCAATGCCAAGGCCTGCAACGGACTCCTGATTAAAATTACTGGCTGCAAACTGTAATTGCCAGAGCTGAGTCTAATCTTGTCGATGATCTCACCAGACTTGGCTAAATGCAGCAATTCGCCGAACTTTCCGATAAACTCGTGATATACAGGTAGACCAATACTGCCATCGCCGTATTCGAATGGCGTGCCTTTTACTAGTGTGCTGATATTCAGGAATGGGGATGTAACAAGGCGTCGCGCTGAACCCCAACTTTCACCCTCATCTGCAGAAGTTATTGCAGTGATTGAGCTACCTGCCCAACCGCCCAGCGAAACTGTCACGTAGAACAACCACAGTGTTCCGTCAGAAGCACGATACGCCACCGGGTTACCCAGTTTCTTAACGTAGCGCGACAGTGAGTGTTGAGTATCTTCACGATTTACGATGGATTTTTCACTCTCCCAGTGATTGCTCAAGGGATCGAACACTGCGCTGCGAATCTCCACATCCGATGCACCCTCACGACTACCGGCAAACCAAAATGCACGGATGTGCCCGTCACTCAATTCAACCAATGAAGCCGCATGAGTATGTATATTAGGTGCGCGGGATACGAAAGTGGAGTACATGCTTGGCAGAGTCACACTCGCGTCCGTTGTGACCTCCGGCATCTGAAAATGTGCAGGCAGTTGTCGATCCGATAACTTGACGGAAGCCGCAATGGCTGCAGTCAATATCGTAACGAACACCAGGCCATGCAGTGTTGTAGCTTTGCGAATGATGGAAGCATATTTCAACGGCATGTTTGAGCGGGTGTTTGGTTCAACGGATGCTTACCGCCGTTGGGTGAGGCTATTAGCAATTCCCGGGTGAAGAGATACTGGAACACTTTACCCTCGAAGAACATCTCTTTCAATTCTGCAGAGCTTTGCCGACCACGGATATCAAGACGTTGGCCGACAACCTCGCAGCTTGTGCAAACACCTGCTTGAATATTTACATCCAATGGCAGTCGCGCAGCGAACAGTGGATATCGCATAGCAAGTTCATCAATATTCAAATTTTGGTTCTCGTTGTAACCATGTATCTCCGCCCCCGGCAGCAAGAAGCGATGACCCTCGTCTAAGGCCCTGAAATTACATGGTACCCAAACATCCTTGTTACGTGCATACCGTTGCGCGTCCAGGCTGTAATTACCCATTTCACCATCCAATGGTTTCAGGAAGGCAGCGAAACTTAGCAATACCAGCAAAGCGACGATGTTTACTACCGGGCGTGTAATTTTCGAAACGAATATGGCCAGCAGCGTCAATAACCCGGTAAAAGAAATCAATGGCCAGAAAACCTCGGGAAATATACGCGCTTCTTTGACTCCTGCTTGCAAATGCACTGCAAGATAAGCCACCACGGCAAGTACCACGCCTGAAAGTACCAGACTTGCAATGAATGCCTTGCGATTGATCTGCTGCCATCTCAGGGCACTCAACAAAGCTATCGCGGGCATTACATCTAGCAAATATCTGCCAGAGCGCTGGCTTGGCAAGCTGAAACTTAAGAAGAACACGCCAACCAGTATCCATAGCAGTTTTTCTTCACTACTGAGTTGGTAACGATTTCTGAAAGAAACATAAAATAGCATCACTACGGGAATAGTCAGCAAACCGGGATTGGTAAGGAAAGCAATCGTGTAACTCCAGATGCTCGAACCTCCCCAAAGCAGTTTTTCAACATAACTCGGCCCGTGCGGGTCGAATTTGCCAACGTTTTCGCCGACAACGAACTCATTCCATACTGCTACCGGATCTGGATCCAAAGCAAACCACATTGCGAACATGCCAACTGCTATCGCAAAGGTGATTACAATTTTCAACACATCCTGTCTGACGAATGCTGCTATTTGGTAATTTCGTCGTTGCAAATACCATCCTGCCAATCCGAGGGAAACCGGCAAACCTAGCGCAAAGGACTTGTACAAAAATCCGATGCCAATACTAATGCCAAGCAGCAAAGGCATGACAATGCTTGACTCGAATACCTTCTTCCAATAAAGCAGTACAAAGAACGGCAGGAAAATCCAGAATACCTCAGGCGGATTGGTCAGGAATGGACGACCAAACCGGTAGGTGGTAAAGAATGCCAAAAATGTCAATGCAGCGACAAAGCCTGTTTCAGATTGACCGGTAAGCTTCCTTCCCAATAGAAGCAGCATTGCTGCGGTGAGTAATGTGTAGATAACGCTTGGGTATCGCAACTGCCATAATGTCCAGTCCGTGGCCCATCCGGTAGAAGCGATTCCTTGCCAGAACAGCAAAGGCGGCTTGGTATTGCGCATGTTCTCAAGCTGCGACTTCAGCGGGAGCATCTCTCCGCTGGCAGCAGTAAGCCGCACGATATGCTCATATGGATATTCGTCCCCATTCTTGGGGATATTCTGGCTGTCCAAGCCATAGAAATAGGTGAAAACAGCTAACAGGCTGGCTAGAACATACCAACCGATCTTGACTGTCGAATCATTTGGTCTCATGTTCTAGCTGGAATTTGCCGATACTATTTGTCATCATCAGGCATGTTTTCGGGAATGATTGGCAAAGCTATCTCGTCCACCGGCTTATGGCTTCGGAAAGTCCAGAAATTGTTTACCACAAAATTGAATACGCTGGCCAGCAAGATTGCAAGCGCGTTTGCAATCAGATAATACAAGTAGAGCACGAACAACTTGGTCAGAACAAATTGAACTACGATTCCAACCCAACATGCCAGTGCATATTGGCCAAAGTGCAAGAGCAAGTGCTTGTCGGGATGGTGGGTACGATCGCTCCAGGTCCAGAATCGGTTCCAGTAAAAATTGCTGACAGTCGCACAAAATATTGCGAATCCAAGTGAGACATTGAGCGATCGTA
>JAHEDW010000108.1 GCA_024641025.1 Gallionella sp. | reverse complement strand
CGCAATATTTGCAATGACATATTTTGAAACAATTCGTGGTCGATTGTTGCAGGCAGCAGGGATAGATCTCGACAAGGCGATAGGACATCAAGTGCTTTCAGAATTACTTGATGAAGTAGGCAGGGGGCAGCGCAAAGATGTAGCGAACCTAAGAGATGTTGCAACTTTGCGTGGATTTATGACTGGAAATGGCATTGTTGCACTTTTTGATGCACCGTGGGTGCCTATATTCATGTTGTTGATCTTTTTGCTTCATCCCTTGTTAGGAATATTGGGTTTGGTTAGTAGCGCTGTCTTGTTTGCCTTGGCATGGGCAAATGAAAAGCTGACCCGTGCCCCGACACAGCAAATGATCGAGCAAGCACGTATATCAGCCAGGTTTATTGACGGAGCAGTCAGGAATGCTGAAGTCGTGCGGGCGATGGGGATGAGTAGTGACATTGTCCGGCGCTGGGAGGGGGGCAATCTACAGGTGATAGGGGCTCAAACACAGCTTGCACTTCAGTCGACTACTCTAAGCGGCTTGATTCGTTTCGTTAGGGTCGCGGCACAGTTAGCACAAATCGGGGTTGGTGCTTGGTTGGTGTTGCACAACGAAATGAGCGCAGGAGCGATGGTCGCTTCTGGGATGATATTAGCAAGAGCATTTGCCCCAGTTGAGAGTGCTGTGGCAAGTTGGAAGAATTTTATCGAATCACGTGAAGCGTTCCGCCGAATTAATGAACTTATAAGTCAACAACCAACAACCGGATTAGCATTGAATTTGCCACCTCCTTTGGGTCAAATTAGTGCTGAAAGATTGGTCATGGGTTGGGCTGACCGTCCCGTGCTGAAAGGAATCTCTTTCAAATTGGAAGCTGGTGACAGCCTTGGCCTGATTGGTCCGAGTGGTGCTGGAAAATCAACCTTGGCACGATTGTTGACTGGTGTATGGAAGCCATTTTCAGGGATAGTTCGCTTGGATGGTGCTGACTTGGCGCAATGGCCACGAGATGAACTAGGTAAGTACATAGGTTATTTGCCCCAGGATGTAGAGCTATTCCCAGGAACGGTTGCAGAAAACATCGCACGCATGCAAAGCGTGGATAGTGAGGCGGTCATTGCTGCGGCTCAAATGGCTGGTGTGCATCACCTAATATTAAGTTTGCCAAAGGGTTATCAAACTGAAGTAGGTGAAAATGGAGTGAATCTTTCTGCTGGACAACGTCAGAGAATCGGCTTGGCTCGAACATTGTTCGGTTCACCGAAGTTGATCGTACTCGACGAGCCTAATGCTAATCTTGATCAAGAAGGTGAATTGGCACTTGCCCAATCGTTGCAAAGAATGAAGAAAGAAAACATGACCGTTGTAATTATTAGCCATCGTCCCAGCATATTATCCAATGTTGACAAGATTATGGTCTTGCATGACGGCATGATTGACAAATTTGGGATGAGAAGTGAGGTAATGGCACTGTTCGCTCAAGCGAAGATCCCACAAAGTTAAATTATGGAAATTTCTGATTTTAAAACAGTTTCTCCGCTCTCTGTTGATTACCTGATAAAGCGTGGCTTGTTGGGTATTGCGGTGTTGGCAGCACTAGTTATTTTATGGATGATACTTGCCCCGTTATCAGGTGCACTGGTAGCTCATGGCATGGTAAAAGTTGATAAAGAGCGCAAGCTGGTTCAGCATCTTGAGGGCGGGATAGTTCAGGAGATACTAGTCACCGATGGTCAGCACGTAACTAAAGACCAAGCGTTATTGGTTATTGCCGACACCAGGGTAGATGCAAGTGTGGATGCATTGCAGCATGAATTGGATGCTGAAATGATGCGTAATGCCCGCCTGCTTGCCGAGCGTGATGATGCAATTACGATCACAATGCCAGCCGAGTTGAAACAGCGTACTAATTCGCCGGAAATAATTGAGTTGGTACATGCGGAGCAGCATTTGTTTAAGAGTCGCCGCAATAGTTTAGATCAGCAAACCTCAATATTAAATCGCCAGATCGTTGAGGCTAGTCAGGAAATTGACGGGTGGGATGGTCAATATAAAGCTGGTTTGCTTAGCTTAGAGTTGATGCAGCAAGAACTGACAACTAATGAGCAGTTGCTGGAGAAAAATTTCATTAGTAAAACCCGTGTGATGGGATTGCAGCGGCAGGTAGCCGATTATAAAACACGACTTGAAAGCTATGTGGCTGAGCAGTCTCGGGCGAGACAGAAAAAGCTTGATATGGAATTACAAATAGTCAAACTGCGTGCTGCATATATGCAAAATAGTGCGGCTGAGCTAGAGGATTCCACTAGAAAGATAGGTCAGTTAAAAGAACGGCTAAGACCAAGTCTAGATGCTCAAAATCGCAAGATTGTGCGTGCTTCAGTAACCGGGCAAATTGTGGGTTTGAAGGTACATACAAGTGGTGGGGTCATTGCAGCTGGTGCAACTTTGATGGAAATAGTTCCAGATAATCAGGATCTTATTATAGAAGCGAAGGTTCATGTTGAAGACATTGATGAACTTCATTTGAACATGCTTGCAGATATTCGTTTAAGTGCATATCAACAGCGATCCTTGCAATTGATTCAAGGCAAGGTAACTTATATTTCAGCGGATCGGTTAATAGATGAGGGAAGTCGTTTGCCTTATTACCTGGTGGAAGTCAATGTAGATTCGGATTCATTGAAGGCCGCTGACAATATAAAATTGGTTGCGGGAATGCCAGCCGAAGTATATATAAAGACTGCCGAACGTTCTTTGTTTGAATATCTGCTTGCACCTATAACTCAATCACTCCGGCGCGGTATGCGAGAAACTTGATTTTTCAATTCGAGATATAACTTTTCTTTCAGTACGTTATTTCGCTTAATTGCGTTAGAATTGAATCTAATAACTTAACTAGGCATAGAAGAATCGTGGCATTGATAGTTCAGAAGTATGGTGGTACCTCGGTCGGAAGTCCGGAACGTATTAAGAACGTGGCACGCCGTGTCGCCAAATTCAAGGCTATGGGGCATAAGGTGGTGGTGGTGGTCTCGGCGATGAGTGGTGAGACGAATCGCCTTGTGGCGCTCGCCCATGAAATACAGAAACACCCTGATCCCCGAGAAATGGATGTAATCATCTCCACTGGCGAGCAAGTAACCATTGGACTGTTGGCAATGGCATTAAAGGATCTTGGGTTGAAGGCCAAGAGCTATACCGGTAGTCAGGCAAAGATACTTACGGATAGCGCTTTTACCAAGGCGCGTATTGTTAGTATCGACGAGCAAGATATCCGTAATGATCTGAATAACGGGTTCGTGGTGGTGGTAGCAGGCTTTCAGGGAATCGACGAAAAGGGCAACATCACGACATTGGGTCGAGGCGGATCCGATACGACCGGTGTGGCGATTGCTGCAGCGTTGAGAGCTGATGAATGCCAGATCTATACTGATGTTGATGGCGTTTATACCACCGACCCACGCTTGGTGCCTGAGGCACGTCGCCTTAAGACGATAACCTTCGAAGAGATGTTGGAGATGGCAAGCCTAGGCTCAAAGGTTCTGCAGATCCGTTCAGTGGAATTCGCAGGGAAGTACAAAGTCAAACTACGCGTGCTCTCAAGCTTCGAGGAAGAGGGCGATGGTACGCTGATTACTTTTGAGGACAATAACAAAATGGAACAAGCAATCATTTCCGGAATCGCCTTCAATCGCGATGAAGCTAAGATCACAGTTTTGGGTGTGCCCGACAAGCCTGGTATCGCCTACCAAATCCTGGGACCGGTCAGCGATGCAAATATCGATGTGGATATCATCATCCAAAACGTCGGCGTGGATGGCACGACCGATTTTTCATTTACCGTACATCGTAATGAATTTGCAAAAGCGATGGATATATTGAAGAGCAAGGTTCAGCCGCATATTGGCGCCCGAGAGGTGATTGGTGATGACAAAGCAGCCAAGGTCTCGGTGGTCGGAGTAGGAATGCGTTCACATGTCGGAATCGCCAGTAAGATGTTCCGCACTTTGGCGGAAGAGGGAATCAATATTCAAATGATATCAACTTCAGAGATCAAGATTTCGGTAGTTATAGACGAAAAGTATCTGGAGTTGGCGGTGCGAGTGTTGCATAAGGCCTTCAATCTCGAACAGGAAGATGCTTGATAGGTTGAAAAGTCGAACAACGCGTTTGACCTTTGAGTCGCGTTACTCTATTATGCGCGACCTTCGGAGAGGTGGCCGAGAGGTCGAAGGCACGCCCCTGCTAAGGGCGCATACGAGCTTAAACTTGTATCGAGGGTTCGAATCCCTCCCTCTCCGCCAGGTTCAATTAAGTTATTGATTCATAATAATAACAGTTAGTCCCTGATACTTGCAGGTGTCACATTCTGGTGTCCCATTTCATTGGGGAATCCGGAATGAAACTGCATTCGTATCTCGTCCTGTCCCGTCACGGCATCTATTATTTCCGGATTACTTACCGAATCGGCTTGATCCGCAAGGAAAAGCGCTGGTCGTTGCTAACCCGCGATCCCGTCG
>JAHEDW010000107.1 GCA_024641025.1 Gallionella sp. | reverse complement strand
GCGAAAAGCTTTCGCGCTTCTTCGCCTACTACTTCATCATGAAGAATCCTCGGGTAACGTCCGGACAATTCCCAGGCCTGAAAGAATGGTGACCAGTCAATGTATTCGGCAATTTTATCCAGGGGATAATCTTCAAATTTGTGTACGCCGGTAAGCCACGGCTTAGGAGGCTGATAAGACTTCCAGTCAGTCTTCAGGCCGTGCGCTCGTGCATCTGCCAGTGAAACGAGTACGGACTTGCCCTTTTTTTCTTCATGAAGTTCGCGTGCCTTGGCATATTCGGATTTTATTCCCGTGACATAGTCGTTCCGCAGCGTGTCACTTAACAGGTTGCTACAGACACCTACGGCACGTGATGCATCTACGACATAAATAGTTGCTCCACTCTTGTAATTGGGTTCGATTTTTACCGCAGTATGCACACGTGAGGTGGTCGCACCGCCGATCAACAGAGGAATCCTGAAACCCTGACGCTCCATCTCCTTTGCAACATAAGCCATTTCTTCTAGTGAAGGGGTGATCAATCCGGACAGTCCGATGATGTCGGCACCTTCATCGCGGGCAGTATCAAGTATCTGCTGGCAAGGCACCATTACCCCCATGTTTACAACCTCGAAGTTGTTGCACTGCAGCACAACGGTGACGATGTTCTTGCCGATGTCGTGCACGTCGCCCTTGACAGTGGCCATCACGATCTTGCCTTTGGGCTTGTTGTCACCGGATCGTGCTTTCTCGGCCTCGATGAAGGGTACCAGATGGGCTACCGCTTGTTTCATTACACGCGCAGATTTAACAACTTGGGGCAAAAACATCTTGCCTGCACCAAACAGGTCGCCGACCACATTCATGCCGGTCATCAGTGGTCCCTCGATAACATCTACCGGGAATTTTGCCTGCTGTCTTGCTTCTTCGGTATCCTCGACAATATAGGTTGTGATGCCACGCACCAATGCATGAGTCAAACGATCCTGAACCGTGCCGTTGCGCCACGCCAGGTCTTCTACCTGTGCCTTGCCCCCACCCTTTACTGTTTCGGCAAGTTGCACAAGCCTTTCGCCTGCGTCCGGATGCCGGTTCAGAACCACATCCTCAACGGCATCACGCAATTCCCTGGGTATCTCTTCGTACACGCCGAGCTGTCCGGCATTGACGATGCCCATGTTCATTCCAGCTTTAACGGCGTGAAACAGAAATACCGTGTGGATCGCCTCTCGCACCGGGTCATTTCCGCGAAACGAGAATGATACGTTAGATACGCCCCCGGAAACCTTGGCATAGGGAAGATGTTTTCTGATCCACGCGGTCGCATCGATGAAATCTACCGCATAATTGTTGTGTTCCTCGATGCCGGTGGCAATTGCGAAAATATTAGGGTCGAAGATGATATCTTCAGGTGGGAAACCGACCTTGTTAACAAGTATGTCATAGCTTCGCTTGCAAATCTGGGTCTTGCGCTGAAATGTGTCGGCCTGACCCTGTTCATCAAAGGCCATTACTACTGCCGCTGCGCCATAGCGACGCACCAGCTTGGCGTACTTGATGAAATTCTCCTCGCCCTCCTTCAAAGAAATGGAATTGACGATGGATTTTCCCTGGACGCATTTGAGCCCGGCCTCGATGATGCTCCACTTGGACGAATCGATCATCAGTGGCACTCGGGAAATATCCGGTTCGGAAGCGATCAAGTTGATGAACTTTACCATCGCTGCCTCGCCATCGAGCATCGCTTCATCCATGTTGATGTCAACAACCTGAGCACCGGCTTCCACCTGCTGCTTAGCGATGTCCAGTGCCTCGTCGTACTGTCCTTCGAGGATCAGTCGCTTGAATTTGATCGAGCCGGTGACATTGGCGCGTTCGCCGACATTAACAAACAATGAATCGTCACCGATGTTGAATGGTTCGAGTCCCGACAAACGACACTTGCGCTCAAGGTCGGGAATTTTGCGCGGCGGCACGTCCTTCAGCGCTTCGGCGATAGCCTTGATGTGTGCGGGCGACGTTCCGCAGCAACCTCCTGCGATGTTAAGGAATCCACTGGTGGCAAATTCCTTGACCAGTCGTGCTGTTGTTTCCGGCAGCTCATCGTAACCTGTCTCTGATAGCGGATTGGGTAATCCTGCGTTGGGGTGTGCGCTGACATAGCAGGTTGCAACTCGTGATATTTCCTCCACATAGGGGCGCATCAATTCTGCGCCTAGGGCACAGTTCAGCCCGATGGAAAAGGGTTGGGCATGCGAGAGCGAATTCCAAAAAGCCTCAGTTGTCTGGCCAGAAAGCGTGCGACCGGAAGCGTCGGTGATCGTACCGGAGATCATGACCGGCACTTGTACCCTGCATTGTTCAAAATGACGTTCGATAGCGAACAGCGCAGCCTTGGCGTTGAGCGTATCGAATACCGTCTCCACCATCAGCAGGTCTGCGCCGCCGTCAAGCAAGCCGCGAACAGCCTCCCCATAACCTTCCACCAGTTCATCGAAGCTGACATTGCGATATCCTGGGTCGTTTACGTCCGGAGAGATCGAGGCTGTGCGTGTTGTTGGACCAAGAACACCAGCCACGAAACGCGGCTTTTCAGCGGAAGAATATTCAGCGCACACTTCGCGTGCCAGCTTTGAACCTGCAAAATTAAGCTCATATGCCAGGTGTACCATGTCGTAATCGGATAAGGACACGGCGTTGGAATTAAATGTGCAGGTCTCGAGGATATCCGCCCCTGCCTCGAGATACTCTGCGTGAATTGCACGGACGATATGCGGCTGGGTCAGCAGCAACAAATCATTGTTTCCCTTGACGTCAACAGGATGGTCAGGAAAGGATTTGCGCGGACCGGTGTAATTGCCATACAACACCGTACCGCGATAGTGGTCCTCACCAAGCTTGTAGCGCTGGATCATCGTGCCCATAGCGCCATCCAGAATCAGTATGCGTTGCTGGACCAGTTGCTCAATCGGGTGGAATGTGCGGTTCATCGGTGGTTGTCAAAAAAATGAACGCGGATTTTACCATGCGGAGCCGAGGGTGCACGGAAGTTGGGGCTTGATAGTTTGCGCTGGAGGTTTAACATGCGCTACACAATATGCCTAACCAAGCATATTGTGCCCATGCCGATCATGGGGGTCGATGTATACATCTCACTTCAAAGGAGCAATTCATGCGTAACTTGTTCATGCTAATTCTTATTCTCGCAAGCTTTCCTGGATCACAGGCAATCGCCGCCGATTCAACGATTGAAATCACTTCTCCGCCTGATGGTGCCAAACTGGATGCCATGGAGCAAAGCAAGATTGATTACAGCGTCACGCTTGGAGCTGGTGCGGATCATATTCATGTCTACGTGGATGGCAAAGAGACCGCCCTTTTGCGTCAGATGAAGGGCAGCTACACGATGGAAACACTGTCCGTGGGTAAACATGATATCTGCATCAAGCTTGTCAACAAGAACCATACTCCCATCGGAGTGGAGCGCTGTATCAAGGTCGAGGTCGAATAACTTTGGATTACCAGAACCTTGCCTATGCACTCACCCAGATTGTCCACAACTTCGGGGCGGTGACAGTGGTAGGTGGTGCAGTCTTTGCACTTGCATGGCCTGATACAGGGGTAATGCGCAAACTATCCTGGATGGTTCTTGCTGGCTGGCTGGCACAAGCTTTGAGCGGTGCAATGTTTGGCGCGATCAGCTACTACTATTACACAGCATTACCAGATCTGTTCGGCGTAGCCATTGTTGCGCTGATCGTGAAAGTTGTATGTGCAGCGCTCGGGGTCTGTCTGACGGTGTGGCAGCTGTTGTCGCAATTGTCGGAGTCTACACGTCGATATACATGGCTTGTGTTGTGCTGTCTGGGTATGCTTGCATTAAGCTCGGCTGCAGTGCTTCGCTGGTTTTCATGAGAGGCAGTCACGATACCGATGGTGAGATTTTCTCGTCGATATCCCTGATGAGAATAACTAAGCTCTCTTGTTCTCACTTCTGGGCCGCCATTAAAGCGCATATGGGCCTAAATCATTTCGCTGCCATATTGAGTTGCGCTTCCAGTTCAGCAACTTTGGTTTCCAGTTCGACCAGGTGTTCTCTGGTGCGAGCCAGCACTTGTGCTTGAACATCGAATTCCTCACGCGTTACCAGATCGAGTTTGGAGAACCCTTGCGTGAGCAGCGCACGCATATTCTTTTCAATGTCCTTTGCAGGACTACTGTTGGCTACCGCAGATAACTTTGCAGTCAGGTCCTCGAAGAATTTCGGATTTGACATTGTGACTCCTTAATTTCCTGTAAGCCTCAGTGTAGCAAATAATCAATCCAAGTTGGATGTTTGCACTCAAGCGGTGCAGAGGGGCTAGGGTGCGCATGATATTGGTGCGCATAACTTTTTTGAAATACCTGTAGTTAACCTAACTAACTGTATAAATAATGATAATTACTTTGGCACGGTTGCTGCTAATACATAAACGCGGATTCATTTACCCCGCCTTTTAACTTAACCATAAAGGAAATCATCATGAAG
>JAHEDW010000048.1 GCA_024641025.1 Gallionella sp. | reverse complement strand
ATAGCATTTAAAGGCGTGACAGGCTCAGAGGAGCAATACTTTAGTGAATCAATCTACAGCTAACTTGGTCGAGATCACCGATTTGCATTTCTCATATGGCAAACGGGAGGTTCTTAAAGGAATTAATCTTTCCATTCCTCGAGGCAAGATCATTGCGATTCTTGGCGTAAGCGGATGCGGCAAGACAACGCTGCTGCGTCATTTTGGCGGCCAACTTCGACCAGCGCGTGGTAGCGTGAAGTTCTTGGGAAAAGTTGTTCATGAGCTAGATAACAATGAACTTTATGCCCTGAGGCGTGAAATGGGGATGATGTTTCAGGTTAGCGGTTTGTTCAGTGATTTGTCCGTATACGAGAATCTTGCATTTCCGATGCGAGAACATACCGACCTTCCGGAAGAGATGATCCATGATCTGGTATTGATGAAACTTCAAGCAGTTGGGTTGCGTGGAGCGCACTCACTTATGCCTAGCGAACTTTCGGGTGGCATGGAGCGTCGTGTTGCGCTTGCTCGTGCGACTGCCCTTGATCCCCAGTTGATCATCTATGACGAACCCTTTGCAGGTCTTGACCCGATCTCGCTCAATACCATCGCAAACCTGATCCGACGCCTTAACGATGCGCTCGGGGTAACCTCGGTTGTGGTCACCTACGATCTTTCGGAATCGTTAAAGGTCGTCGACTATGTATATTTTATTCATGAGGGAGTGGTCATGGCAGAAGGCAATGCAGAGGATATGCTTGAATCGACAGATCCTTTCGTACGACAGTTCGTTAATGCGCAACCTGATGGTCCGGTCGCCTTTCAGTATCCGACCCGGCCGTATGAAGAAGATTTACAACTAAAAGTGGGTTGAGCAGAACAAGAAACGTTTAATCTTTGTTTGCCTGAAATGCTCGACAGCTAATCTAGTTGCGATGCTGATAGTATTTGATCAATCCGATGGTAGAGGCGTCGTGCTTTGGGGTCTCACCAGAATCACTAAGTTCGGGAAGTATCTTGCCGGCCAATTGCTTGCCAAGTTCCACGCCCCACTGATCAAACGGATTGATGTTCCATATTACACTTTGCACAAATACTTTGTGCTCATAAAGCGCGATAAGCATCCCAAGCGTATGCGGATCAAGACGGTCGAACAATAGGGTGTTGGTTGGCTTGTTACCATTGAAGACCTTGTGGGGCAGCAGTGCTTCAAGCTCCTTACCCTGCATACCCTGATTGGTGAGTTCGGCACGTGCTTCTTGCTCGGATTTGCCGACCATCAGTGCCTCAGTCTGAGCGAAACAATTAGCGAGCAGGATTGCGTGATGTTCTCCAATCGGATTCTGGCTATGCAGTGGGGCCAGAAAATCGGCAGGGATCATGCGAGTGCCCTGGTGAATCAACTGGTAAAATGCATGCTGGCCATTGGTTCCCGGTTCTCCCCACACCACCATGCCGGTATCGTAATCGACCGCATTTCCATCGCGATCAACCCCTTTGCCGTTGCTTTCCATATCGAGTTGTTGCAGATAGGCAGGGAATCGATGTAGATATTGGTCATACGGAAATACCGCATTCGAACCGGCACCGAAGAAGTTCCCATACCAGATTCCGAGCATTCCCATCAGTACAGGGATGTTTTGTTCCAAGGGGGAGTAACGAAAGTGCACATCCATTACATATGCTCCTTCAAGCAACTGCTCGAACCTGTCCATGCCTAGGTACAGTGCAATCGGCAAGCCGATTGCTGACCATAATGAATAGCGCCCACCAACCCAATCCCAGAACTCGAAAACATTGTTGGCATTGATACCAAACTTGGCAGTAGCCTCAAGGTTGGTAGAAACAGCGGCGAAGTGCTTTGCAACCGCTTGTTCCTCACCCAGCTTTTCAATCAGCCATGTGCGCGCAGAGCGTGCATTGGTCAATGTTTCCTGCGTGGTGAAGGTTTTGGAGCTAACGATAAAAAGCGTAGTTTCGGCATCAAGGTATTTCAGTGTTTCTGCCAACTGAGTGCCATCCACATTAGATACAAAATGTGCGCGGAGGTTGGATTGTGCATAAGGCTTGAGGGCTTCACACACCATCAACGGGCCAAGATCAGACCCGCCAATACCGATATTGACGATATCGGTGATCTTCTTGCCGGTGTAACCGAGATGTTGCCCGTTGCGTACAGCATCCGAGAAGCGTCGCATCAGACCAAGTACGCGCCGTACATCCGGCATGACGTTTTCTCTGTCTACATAAACGGGATTATCGGAGCGGTTACGCAAAGCTGTATGCAGCGCAGCACGATGCTCCGTTGAATTGATCCTTTCACCATTAAACATGCTTTCCACATGAGCAGGCAATGCGGCCTGTTCTGCGAGGCCGATCAAAAGGCGCTTCGTCTCTTCATTGATGCGGTTCTTGGAATAATCGAACAACAGACCGTCGAGTTGCACAGAGAACTTATCAAACCTTTGGGCGTCATCTTGAAACAGTTGGCGCATATGGGCCAGTTTGATGAGATTGTAGTGCGCGCTGAGCGCTTGCCATGCGGTGGATTTTGTAAGTATTGACATGATGATGTGTTCGAATCAACAGCGGTTATCTTGTCCTGACTACTTCATGACTGTAAACAGAAAGTCGATTCTTCAGGTAGCTTTATCAAATAGAATGGACGCTACATTTCGGTCTCGGGTATCAAAATAACGCCTGCTAGCGGTGGCATGGAAATCTCTGCGGAGTAGGGTTGACCCATCCAAGGAACTTCCTGAGCATTTATCAATCCGGCATTACCAATGTTGCTGCCTGCGTAATATTCTGAATCGCTGTTCAGCGCTTCCCGATATTTTGCCATCATCGGAAGACCAACACGATAGTGCGTGCGGGGTACCGGAGTCAGATTCAAGGCTACAATCACTGAAGATCCGTCACGTGCGCGTCTTTGGAATGAAAGAACGGATTTTTCGGCATCGTTGCAATCTATCCATGAAAAGCCATCATGCTGAAAGTCCTGATCGTGCAATGCCGTCAACTTGCGATACAACTGATTCAGGTCATGGGTCAGGTTCTGCATGCCTCGATGATATTCCTGGCCGAGTTGCCACCATTCAATCTCCCATTTGGATTGCCACTCGCGTCCTTGTGCGATCTCATTTCCCATGAAGTTCAGCTTCTTTCCAGGGCTTGTCATCTGGTAGGTCAACAGGAGGCGCAGGTTTGCGAATTTCTGCCAAGCATCACCAGGCATTTTCGACAGTAGCGACCCTTTGCCATGGACAACTTCATCATGCGAGAACGGCAAGACGAAGTTCTCCGTATAGGCATAAAGTTGGCCAAATGTAAGTTGATTGTGGTGATAACGCCGATGGACAGGATCATTTTGGAAATAGCTGAGTGTGTCATTCATCCAACCCATGTTCCATTTGATTGAAAAGCCTAATCCTCCGAGGTAGACAGGGCGTGACACACCCGGCCATGCGGTCGATTCTTCAGCCATGGTCAAAGCACCAGGGAACTCATCATGCACCATGATATTCATCTCGCGCAGGAACTCCACTGCTTCGAGGTTTTCCCGGCCACCGTACTTGTTGGGTATCCATTCGCCAGGGTTGCGAGAATAGTCAAGATAAAGCATCGATGCGACCGCGTCGACGCGCAGGCCGTCAAAGTGAAATTCCGAAAGCCAGAAGTGCGCGCTGGACATCAGGAAGCTTTTTACCTCATTGCGACCATAATTGAAGATATGCGTGCCCCAATCTTGATGGAAGCCTAGTCGAGGATCTTCGTGTTCATAGAGTGATGTGCCATCGAAACGTGCCAATGACCAGCTGTCCTGGGGGAAGTGTGCTGGCACCCAATCGAGAATCACGCCAATCCCGGCTTGATGACAAGCATCAATCAGATGACGCAATTCATCTGGGGAACCAAATCTACTTGTCGGTGCGAAATAGCCCGTGGCCTGATATCCCCACGATTCATCAAGGGGGTGCTCTGATACCGGCATCAACTCGATGTGGGTATAGCCCATGCCTTTTACATAAGGTACAAGGTCAGTTGCCAGTTCACGGTAGGAGTAGAAGCGTCCATCAGGGTGACGTTTCCATGAACCGGCGTGAACCTCATAGATGTTGATCGCACCATGCAGCCAGTCCCATTCACCGCGTTGCTTCATCCATTCACCATCTTGCCACTGGTGTTGATTGGCTGGCGATGTCAGTGCTGCCGTACCCGGACGCAATTCGTAGCCCTGTGCATATGGATCGGTCTTGGACAGCAAGGCGCCGGTATCCCGGTTGCGGATCTCGTATCGGTACAAAGCGTCCTGCCTGATCTCAGGTATGAACAACTCCCAAACGCCGCTTGAACCATGCGAACGCATAGGATGAAGGCGCCCGTCCCAGTTGTTAAATTCGCCGATCACGCTGACCCTTTCAGCATTCGGTGCCCAAACGGCAAATCGTATGCCCTTGACGCCGCTAAGCTCAACTGCATGTGAACCGAGCATGCGATACCCCTGGCGCAACTTGCCTTCGCCGAAAAGGTATAGGTCCTGTTGAGACAGGTGTGGCGTGAACTGGTAAGGATCGAATATATCGTGTGTCACTTCTCCGAAGTGAATGCGCAGACGATAAGGACGCTTCGGTTCATTTTTGCCGCGCCACTCAAACACGCCGGATGGATGTATGCGGGAAAAATTCTCAGCCTGATTGCTGTTCAAGAGGTCGACTTGGGAAGCATTAGGCTCGAATACCCTGATCACCCAATCTGACTCTTCGCGATGCAGTCCCAAAAGTGCAAAGGGGTCATAAAGACGGGTTTGCAGCAACGATTCCATCAACTTTTTCAACTTCATACCCCATAGTTCTTGTCTAATAGGTCGATTGTAAACGATAATGCCATTGTTACAGCAAGGTAATTACAGGGAGAGTCAAAATGGTTGCCGAATTAAGTTATCTGCAAAAGAAATATCATGTTGCTGCAGATGACCCTGCCCCACGTTTTGTAAGTCGAATCACCAAGAACACTTATGCGATGGTACTTGCTGGCGGACGCGGCAGCCGCTTGCATCAGCTGACCGATTGGAGAGCCAAACCTGCGGTTCCATTTGGCGGCAAGTTTCGCATTATCGACTTCGTACTTTCTAATTGTGTGAATTCAGGCATTCGCCGTATTAGTGTCGCCACTCAATACAAGTCTCATAGCCTGATACAGCATATACAGCGTGGTTGGTCATTTCTGAACGGTCAATTTGGCGAGTTCGTAGACTTGCTGCCTGCGCAGCAGCGCATTGATGAGGTTCACTGGTATCAGGGTACTGCCGATGCTGTATACCAGAACATAGATATTATTCGTGAGATCAATCCTGACTTTGTCCTGATACTGGCGGGTGATCATGTATACAAAATGGACTATGGCAAACTGCTTGCATTCCATGTGGAAAATAATGCTGACATGACCGTAGCATGCCTGGAAGTGCCGGTAGCCGAGGCGGTTGCATTTGGTGTGATGGGTGTCGATGAAAATTCACGGGTCGTCGAATTTTCCGAAAAGCCTGCCAACCCTCCATCCATTCCCGGCAAGCCAGACAAATCTCTTGCTAGCATGGGCATCTATGTATTCAATACCAAATTTCTTTTTGAACAATTGATTCGTGACGCCGACAACAAACATTCCAGCCATGATTTTGGCAAGGATCTGATTCCCCACATGGTCGCAAAATATCGCGTATTCGCGCAAAGTTTTGAACAAAGCTGCGTGGGAATGGGGGCAGACAAAGTGCCATATTGGCGTGATGTCGGAACGATTGATGCATTCTGGGAAGCCAATATGGAACTTACCAAGGTCATCCCCGATTTGAACATGTATGACCAGGAATGGCCGATCTGGACTCACCAGGAACAATTACCACCTGCAAAGTTTGTATTCGACGATGATAACCGCCGCGGCATGGCAATTGACTCCCTGGTTTCCGGGGGGTGTATCATCAGTGGCTCGACAGTGCGACGCTCCCTGCTTTTTTCAGATGTGCGCGTCAATAGTCATTGCACCATAGAAGATTCAGTATTGTTGCCCAATGTGGATGTGTGCCGCGATGTAATATTGAAGCGAGTCATCGTCGACAAGAGTTGCCAGATTCCCGACGGATTGGTCGTCGGGGTTAGTCCTGAGGAAGACCGCAAGCGCTTCCATGTCACTTCGAATGGCGTAACTCTGATTACGCCGGAAATGCTCGGACAAAGAGTTCACAGTAACCGCTAATCAAATTCCCCGGCGGCAACGCCGCCGGGTCTCTTACTATGAAAAAGACTGTCGATCTGGTATTTCTCTGGCATATGCACCAGCCCGATTACCGTGATTATTCCAATGGTGATTTCGTGTTGCCATGGACATATCTGCACGCCATCAAGGACTACACCGATATGGCGTATCACCTCGAGCGGCACCCAAAAGTGCACGCGGTGGTAAATTTCGTACCTATCCTGCTGGACCAACTGGAGGATTACACGAATCAGTTTGCTACCGGGCAGTTGCGTGATCCTTTATTGCGTTTGCTGGTTCATGAAGACAGTTGTGAGCTTACTCCGGAACAGCGGCAATTGGCATTGGATGCATGTTTTCGCAGCAATCACACCAAGATGATCTCGCCTTATCCGGCATATAAGCGGTTACTGGAATTGTTCAATCGTTTGCAAGCCGATGGAGAAATCGCGCTTTCATATTTGTCAGGTCAGTATCTGGCAGACCTGTTGACCTGGTACCACTTGGCTTGGTGCGGTGAAAGTGTTCGGCGCGAGCACAAGCTTGTGGTGCAATTGATGAGCAAGGCAGAGGGCTTCAGTTATGGAGACCGCAAGCAACTGCTTGACCTTATTGGTGAACTGATCAGTGGCGTCATCCCACGATATCGTAAGCTAGCTGAATCCGGGCAAATCGAGATATCTGCTACCCCGCATTATCATCCACTTGCGCCTCTTCTGATTGATTTCGCCAGCGCCAAAGAAGCAATGCCGGATGCACCATTGCCCGAATCCCCTCATTATCCCAAGGGGCGGTTGAGGGTAACAGCACATATTCAGTTGGCTAAGAAAAGCCACCGCGCGCGATTTGGCGCAGAACCACAAGGGATGTGGCCAGCCGAGGGATCAATTTCAACAGAAACGCTTCAGGTGTTTGCAGCTGAAGGATGTCAATGGGTTGCAAGCGGGGAGGGCGTACTTGTCAACAGTTTATCTCAAGCAGATCAAAGTGTTCCATCAAGAGATCAATATCTATACCGACCCTACCGTCTGAAAAGCGGTGCTGATGGATTGTCTTGTTTTTTTCGGGATGATCGTCTTTCAGACCTGATCGGTTTCGAATATTCACGCTGGCATGGCAAAGATGCTGCGGACAATTTCATCGAACAAATTGAAGAAATAGCTGCAAGTGCGCCAGAAGGTGAAACACCTGTCGTCAGCGTCATACTGGATGGCGAGAACGCCTGGGAATACTATCCCTACAACGGCTTTTATTTTCTCGATGAATTGTATGCGTCCCTTGAGGCGCACACAGACATTCAAACCAATACTTACATGGATTATCTGAAAGCAGGTAATTCACGCAAGGACGCGGCAAAGGTTCACGATTTGTCCAGCATCGTTGCCGGCAGTTGGGTATATGGAGATTTCTCGACCTGGATAGGTTCCAGGGACAAAAATCGTGCTTGGGACTTGTTGTGCGTAGCCAAGCAAAGTTTCGACATGGTCATGTCAAGTGATCGGCTCAGCCAGGATGAGAAAGAAGCTGTGGAAAAACAGCTCCTTTCCTGCGAGAGCTCCGACTGGTTCTGGTGGTTCGGTGACTACAATCCCTCACATTCTGTAGCAAGCTTCGATCGGTTGTTCCGGCACAATCTTTCGGAGTTGTACCGCCTTATGAAATTACCCCCACCTTTGACACTCTCCGAGCCGGTCAGTCAGGGTGGTGGTCATCCGGAAGCGGGTGGCGCGATGAGGCGCGCATCGGACTAGCCCCTGAACTTATTTGAATCAATATTTAATAGCCAAAGCAGGCTTATGTTAACAGAACGATCCAGCGGTATATTACTCCATCCCACCTCCCTTCCTGGCCCATTAGGTTCAGGAGACTTTGGCGCGGATTCGTATAAGTTCATAGACTGGATGGTAAGCGCAGGGCAGACTTATTGGCAGACATTGCCACTTGGTGACATTGGTCCGGGAAACTCTCCATACATGAGCAGTTCTGCCTTTGCCGGGAATATCCTATTGATCGATATCGCGGAATTGGCTGAGAATGGTTGGCTGGATGTAGAAGATCTGAAGCCCCATCCTGAATTTCGCGCCGACCGGATAGATTATTCCTTGATTCATTCCTTTCGTATTGCCAGGTTGAGACGAGCAGCGCAGGCTTTTTTTGCCAGCAACGACAAGCCAAGTCGAACGGCTTATTTCGAGTTCTGCGACTTGGAAGGATATTGGCTCGAAGACTATGCATTGTTTATGACCCTGAATGCAAGCCAAAATGGACTTTCCTGGAATAAATGGCCTACCGAACTAGCCAGAAGGGATCCGCAAGCACTGAGCAAAGTATCTGAAAGTTGCAATGAGGAAATCGGTTTCTGGAAATTCTGCCAATGGAGCTTCGCACGACAATGGTCAAAGCTGAAGCGCTATGCGGTAGAACGGGGGGTTCGCATCATCGGGGACGTGCCAATCTTTGTAGCCTATCAGAGTTCTGATGTATGGGCTCATCAGGATTTGTTCGAACTTGACGAGAATGGCTCCCCGATTTTTGTTGCAGGCGTTCCACCTGATTATTTCAGCGAGACGGGACAATTATGGGGTAATCCCTTGTATCGATGGAGTGCACACGAATGGACTGGCTTTAATTGGTGGATAGCCCGTATGCGGCATGCACTCAAACATTCCGATATTGTGCGCATAGACCATTTCAGGGGTTTCGCCAGCTATTGGGAAATTCCTGCGGGAGAGTCAACGGCCATGAATGGCAAGTGGGTGCCTGGCCCAGGAGCTAAACTGTTTCAGGCATTTAAAGATGCGTTGGGACAATTACCCATTATTGCCGAGGACCTGGGAGTCATAACGCCCGACGTTGTGGAATTGCGTGAGCAATTCAATTTGCCAGGGATGCGCATTTTGCAATTCGCGTTCGGCGAGGATGAAAGTCACTATTTCTTGCCACATCACTACGTACCCAATTCAGTCGCCTATACCGGAACACATGACAATGATACGAGTGTCGGTTGGTGGAACACGGCAACCCACAAGGAGCGAGAGTTTGCTCAGAAGTATCTTGATTCAAGCGGCCATCAGATTCATTGGGACATGATCAAGGCTGTTTCTTGCTCAGAGGCAAACACAGTAATAATTCCTATGCAGGACGTTCTTGGACTTGAAGGGGATCACCGCATGAATTTCCCCGGACAGAATTGCGATAACTGGGAGTGGCGTTTTTCGTGGGATCAAGTAAGCAATGCATACACAGAAAAACTTGTAGAAATCACTGGTAATTGCGAACGAAAATTCCCTGTTCAAAACTTGTCCATTACATAGCCCAAGAAAATTCTCCTTTATTCTGAAGCGATGATTGATGCCAACTGTCATCGGAATTGTCGGCAATGGGCTCCTCACCATTTGCCGGTTGAAGTATCGGCCTGCAATAGTCCGTATTCGTTTGGCCTCAACGGCGGACTAGTATTACCATCAGCAGCATTCTGCGCTCAACAGATAACCCAGCATCATGAAATCCCAAATCAGTTATTCATTCTTGAAGTTGACGGTTAACGAAAGTGATGAAAATTTTTCAATTGTCGATGCTGGATACAAAACGGGCGCTACGATAAACGAAGCGCCCGCATTACAACTATCAAAGGCAGGATGCTATTTTTTTGCCGGTGCCCTGACTGAGATTGCAACGGCCTCGCCATACTCGGCGGAGATCTTGTCGCCTTTCTTGAGGTCATCGAATGCCTTTATATCGGTTGGGACCATGACGGTCACGATGCCCCCCTTGGGACCTTGTACCGTCAACAAACGCGCTTTGGTGTCTATTTCGAGCACCGTAGCAACAATAGTGCTAGTTTGCATCGCCGCCATGCCCGGCTTGGCACCGGAAGGGGCGCGTTCGATCTCCAACGACTTGCCCGCGGAGCTGGCATCGGTTATCTTCTGGAGCGTAGATGCAGCAGCGCGGTGATACTCAACCTCGAGCACATCCCCCTCCTTGATCTGGTCGAAGTTCCTCACTTCTTCGCTTACCAATACCTCTTCCTCATTGCCATGCTCATCTCGCAGGGTAAGCGCGCGCTCCTTCTTGTTCACCTTTACGATGGTGGCGTTGATGTAGACTGAGTCCGACACCGCGATAGGTTCACCTGCCATGGATACTGAAGGTGCTGCCGCGAACGCGAACGCAACGGCAATAAAGAACAGCGTTGAAACTTTTGACATGACGAGATCTCCTTGTGGATGTTGAATGGAAGTTATTTTGAATTCTTGAAACTGCGCCAATGCATATCGCGAAAATGCGAAGCCAAGAATTTTAGCTACAATATTCGCGCCACGCAATTGCATTGTGGTGATGACCATATTTAGATTAAGGATAATCCGGCTGAACTCAGCAGGTATGGTCAACCAGCCTTGAATATTTACCCTTCGCAGAATATACTGTTTAAGCATTGTTGTTGCCGCTATTTCAACAGTCAATGAAATTAAGACGAATGTTAAACTTAATGTGCAAGAGGATTTCCTGCATCGCAGGATAAATTTGTAGATTTCGGAGAAGAAAATGAGAAAAGCATTAACGAATGGTTTGAAACTGGCTTCAGTTGCGCTAGCAGGCATTGTTTTCAGTATTCCGGTAGCACAGGCAGCAGGCCGCGGTAACAATGGGGCTGGCAGCATGGAGTTTAATCTTCCGATCAATTATATGAGCTCTGCCTCCGTCAATGGAGACGGTGGTTCCTCTGCACGGTTGAATGCCGCATTGAGCACCGGATTCGGCATGGGATACAACTTCAACGATAATTTCCAAGTCAACGGACAGTTCTCATGGAGTTCTCGAAACTATAGTGCGACGGTAGTTGATGGCGGCGGGAATGCTACACCCTATTCCAACACGCTTTATACTTCCACCATTCAGGTGAATGCGGTCTATTTTTTCAAAACCGATGATTGGAGTCCCTTCATTACGGGCGGACTTGGCACGACATTCACTGATTCCAACATTTATGATCCGAGCGGTGGCACCGGTGGCTGCTACTATTATCCGTATTATGGTTACATGTGCTACACACCAACCCATACTTCGACGAATGTCACTTACAGCTATGGCCTAGGCTTGAGAAAGGACGTCAGTCGTGGTCTTTCATTGGAAGGTAGCTGGAACCAGTGGTACATTGACACTGCACAATCCAACAATCTGAAAACCGACATCTGGAAAGTTAACTTTGTCTTCCGTATGTAAGTAAAATCATTCCTACCATCAACGAATAGCCTCAAGGCTTTCCGTTGATGGTAGGTTACAGCGTCTCCAGTTATATTGAGGCTTTGCTTCAAGTTGCCATACTGACTCAACCACCTTACACTGAATGCTCGTTTGGCCCGGATAAACCAATAAAAATATAGGGGTTATCTGAATTTTCCGTTTTTGATGATATCTACCATTTTAATTTTGGGAGGAATCGTATATGCAAATAATACAATCGTTTTTTAAAATACT
The DNA here is from genome assembly GCA_024641025.1 of Gallionella sp. Classification (GTDB taxonomy): domain Bacteria; phylum Pseudomonadota; class Gammaproteobacteria; order Burkholderiales; family Gallionellaceae; genus Gallionella. Next base: position 5,295 of record JAHEDW010000048.1, on the reverse strand, counting down.
CCTAGCACTTGTCGCTATAACTTCATTTAGCATAGGATCGGCGTCAGCTGCCCAGAAGAAACCGAACATCTTGGTGATCTGGGGTGACGATATCGGCTACTGGAACATCAGTGCCTACAACCAGGGAATGATGGGCTACAAGACTCCCAACATCGACCGCATCGCCAAAGAAGGTGCGCTGTTCACCGATTGGTATGGTGAGCAAAGCTGTACTGCAGGACGTTCCGCGTTCATCACCGGGCAGAGCGGTTTCCGTACCGGTAACCTCAAGGTTGGCCTGCCGGGCGCTAAGGAAGGGCTGCAAGCCCGTGACGTGACCCTCGCCCAGTTGCTGAAGGCGCAGGGTTACATGACCGCGCAGTTCGGCAAGAACCACCTGGGTGATTCCGATGAAACGCTGCCGACCGCACATGGTTTCGACGAGTTCATGGGGTCGCTGTATCACCTGAATGCCGAGGAAGAACACGAGAATCCCGACTACTTCAAAGATCCGGCGTTGATCAAGAAATTTGCCACCCGCGGCGTGATCCATACCTGGGCCAACCCGGATGGTACGCAGCGCATCGAGAGCACCGGACCGCTGAACAAGAAGCGCATGGAAACCATTGATGAGGAAGTCACCAAGGCATCGCTAGATTATCTGGAAAAACGCGCCAAAGACAAAAAGCCGTTCTTCCTCTGGTGGAACTCCACCCGCATGCATATTTGGACACACCTGAAGAAGGAAAGCGAAGGCAAAACCGGCCTCGGAATCTACCCCGATGGTATGATCGAGCACGATGCCCAGGTCGGTCAGTTACTCGACAAGCTTAAACAGCTTGGACTCGATGACAACACCATCGTCATGTATTCCACCGACAACGGCGCAGAAATGATGAGTTGGCCAGACGGAGGCACGACGCCCTTCCGTGGTGAGAAGAATACCAACTGGGAAGGTGGCTATCGTGTGCCGACCCTGATCAAGTGGCCCGGCACCATCCAGCCCGGCACGGTCAATAACGATATCTTCTCGCATATGGACATGCTTCCTACCATCATGGCCGCGGTCGGTGTGCCGGACGTGAAGGAACAACTGTTGAAAGGCATGAAGGTCGGCGACAAGACCTTCAAGGTGCACCTCGACGGTTACAACATCACCGACACCTTGGCCGGAAAAGGGCCTGATCCGCGTCATGAGTTCTTTTACTTTAATGACGACGGCTCGCTGGTAGCGCTGCGCTATGACCAGTGGAAAGTCGTGTTTGCCGAGCAGCGCGCGCATGACTACACAGTCTGGCAGGATCCGTTCGTGGTGCTGCGTTTGCCAAAAGTGTTCAACCTGCGCACCGATCCGTTCGAGCGTGCCGACCACGAGGCCATCGACTATCCTCGTTGGAGGCTTGAACGTGCCTTCCTATTGGTGCCGGCACAACAGTATGTCGGAAAATTCCTGGCAACATTCAAGGAATTCCCGCCAAGCCAAAAGGTCGGCAGCTTCAGTCTCGATGCAGTGCTGAAGACGCTGCAGGATGCGCCTTCGGGCAGCAACTAACGCTCACATACTTACAACTGACGTAATCTCAGGGCCGTCCCCGTTCTACCGGGTGGGGCCCTTTTTCATAGCTGACATGTCGAAAAAAAGTCACACGCGTAATCCCGGATCAACAGGCTCAGCCTCGGCCCAGGTTCGACAAACTGCCAGCGGTGCGTCGCAGGTAACTGCTGGCGTTGGCTGGCGCATCCTGTTGCTCGTCGCTTCCGGTGCTGCGGCACTGATCTATCAGGTGATCTGGATCAAGCAACTGACACTGATCGTCGGCGTGGATGTCTATGCCGTCACCACGGGTGTCAGCGCCTTCTTTGCCGGACTTGCCCTGGGTGGGTTGTTGCTCGGGCGCTGGGCGGACCGGGTAACAAGACCGCTGCGCTTGTATGCGGCGCTGGAGATCTGCGTAGCCCTGATCGGAATCCTTATTACGTTTGCGCTGCCGAGAACGGCATCTCTGTTTGCGACACTCGAAGACCAGAGCAGTGTGCTGGCCTGGGGACTGATTTTTCTCATGGTGGGAGTCGGACCTTTCCTGATGGGCGGAACTCTGCCAGCGATGGTGCGCTCCCTGCGGCTGACAGCGGACCGGATAGGTGCCGGCGGTGGAGAGTTGTATGCCGCCAACACCGCCGGTGCCATTATCGGCGCACTGGCGTCCTCGTTCTTTCTCATTCCGGCATTTGGGATTTTGGGAACGGCGCTGATCGCCGCCGGCATGGGCGTACTCGCCGCTGCGGGTGGATTCTGGCTCGATCGTTTTGCGCCAAGCCAACCCGGAGTCGATCGACAATCAAATTCTGAACTGATGGCGAAATCGGCTATGCGGGCCATTTTTCTTTATGCGATCGCCGGTGGCTTGGCACTCGGATATGAAGTGGTCTGGACTCAATCGGTGGTGCAGTTCATGAGCACGAGAAGTTTCGCTTTCTCGGTGGTGCTGGCAACCTATCTTGCCGGGCTCGCACTTGGCGCAGCATTGTTTGCACGCCGGGCCGATCGCATCCGCGATCCATGGGGCGTGTTTGGCTTGTTGATCGCGGCAGCCGGAATGGTTGCATTGCTTGAGGTATTCCTGCTTGGCTCATGGCTGCCCGCACTGCAATCCAGTGCAGATCATGCCGCTTACGCGCTGACGGGAAACCGCCTGGCTGGCATGTCTACCCGCTTTGCCATTGCGGCCCTGTATATCGTGTTTATTCCCACGCTGCTGCTCGGCGCTGCATTTCCGGCAGCGTTGAAACTGATCGTCGATGCAGGCCACGTCGGTCGCGATATCGGCAAGGTGGTTGCGTTGAATACGTTGGGTGGAATCATCGGCACGGTGATCACCGGATTCGTATTGGTGCCAGCATTCGGTCTGGTCAATACTCTGGCGATCCTCGCCGTGGTCGCCGCTGTGCTTGGTTTGATCGCGGCAATGCGCGGCACATCCGAATTTCGCTACGCCCGTTGGGGAACGATCGTCATTGTAATAGTGGCAGTGGGTGCTGCAGCACTGACGCCGTCCGACCGGCTGGCGAGTTTGCTGGCAGAGTCTCGCGGCGGCACGATGGTCTTCTATGAAGAAGGCAAAGGCGGCACGGTCGCGGTACTCGAGCAATTGGCAGGACACAAATCCTTTCGCCGTTTGTATATTCAGGGTGTCTCCAATACTGGCGATACTCTTCCTTCGTTGCGCTATATGCGCCTGCAGGCACTGCTCCCGTTGATCATCCATAACGGGGAGCCCAGATCGGCACTGGTGATCGGCCTTGGTACCGGAATAACCTCGGGAGCATTGCTGCGTTATCCCGGACTCGAACAACGCGTCGTTGCCGAGCTGTTGCCCGAAGTGAAAAAAGCGACCGGCAATTTCCAGGGAAATTTCGGCGCTGCGACGGATCCCCGTCTGGACATCCGCTTGCGCGATGGACGCCGAGAACTGCTCAGCAACGAACAGAAATACGACCTCATCACGCTCGAACCTCCGCCGCCTTCAGCTGCGGGTGTCGTGAACCTCTATTCGACCGGCTTTTACGAACTGGCGCGTGCACGGTTACTACCAATGGGTATCGTCGCACAATGGTTGCCGTTGCCGACCCAGAATGACGAGGACACCCGCTCGCTGGTGCGCAGTTTCCTCGATGTCTTTCCACATGCCTCGTTGTGGACGACCGAGCTGCACGAGATGCTTCTGGTCGGTTCGCTCGAACCTGTCGAGCTTGATGTGCCACGCATCTTTGAAAGGTTCAATCAACCGGAGGTTGCTACCGCCTTGCGCGAGGTCGGCATTGCATCACCCGAAGCATTGCTGGCTACCTGGGTCATGGATCGTGCCGGTCTGGGAACTTATGCGGGTGACGCGCAGTCAGTTACCGACGATCGTCCCCGGATCGAATACGCCGATTGGGTGCGTTACGATGAGCTGCAACGGGTGTTGCCCCGTTTGATGGAGCTTCGCACCAATCCACCGTTGCGCAATGCTGATGCCGCTTTCGTGAAGTCAATGGCAACAGAACGCCAACGGTTGCTGTTCTTTTATCAGGCAACGCTAAACGGTGCTGAAGGAAATCAGGAGCTTTGGGCGCGCGACATGCGGCGCGTGCTGGAAGGCGATAGCGAGAATGCCTACTACCGGTGGTTTGGCAGTTGATTACCTTTTTACTGTAACATTGAAACTTCGACTTTGCGAGGAACGAATATGAAATCGTTGTCACAGATAGTTTGCTTATTGATGTTCCTTGTCGTTGGCGTCTCCGCCTGTGCGAGCAAACCCGACAAATCAATTGAAGATCAAATCCATGACAACGCAGCCGAACTGAAGGAGATATTGAAGAGTACGGTCATGGATGCCGACAGACTTCAAAAGATGCTGGCTCTGGCTGACCAGGCAGAAGCCGACATGGAAGCCGGCACTGCGGAAATTGCAAAACTCAACAAGGAACAAGGTAGGCTCAATGCAGACTACAACGCATCGTGGGAAGAGTTTCGCCAACTCGGGGAACGCATGCAGGCTGCACGCATGAAATATCGCACTAAACAAATCAGTACCCGCCATGCGCTCGCACAATTGGCTACTGATGACGATTGGATAATGATCACATCCCGCGACCATGCAATTCTGGGCAAATAAGGAGGGAGGTAAACTATGTTAGTTGCGCTATATTTGTTCTTTTTCTCCGCAGGGGGAAGCGATGGACTGGTTTTCAACATCAATGAACCGGTCAAACAGTACATACTGGATAAGGCAACGGCAAAACAAGTCATTGCGATAAACAAGGAAATGCTGAACGAAGAAACTGATTTTGAGAAGGACTCCGGAAAAGCCAAAAAACAATTGGCAAAACTCAACGGTAACCGCCTTTCCTCCGATGCTTCATTCGATGAGGTCTTCACAGCCTTGGACCAGAAGCGAGCTGCCACCCGTGACAAGATCGTGGAGAACCGATTTAGAATGAAAGAATTGATGACTGCCGAGGAGTGGAACAAAATTTACGCAACGGTAACACCGCAGTACTAAAGTAAAAGCATGCTTTCGAAGCATGCATTTCAAAAGACGGAATACTAAACCTGAATAGGAGAACAACTGTGAAAACATGGCTCAAACGGAACCAGGTAGCCGCTTTTATTGGCGCTCTGGCGATCTGCGCCTCAGCAACCGCCCAGACCACGCGGTTCGACGAACTGGCCAACCTGCCGTTTGCCGAAAACCGTCCGACGAAGGAAACCGCTCAGACCCTACGCGATGAATTGCTCTTTCAGCGGGCAACGCAGACCTATCTCTGGGC
>JAHEDW010000047.1 GCA_024641025.1 Gallionella sp. | reverse complement strand
CGTATCGATGCCTGCCCCTGATGACTCCTGCAATGCGCCCCGACCAAGCAAGTTCAACGATGGTTGACCACTGATGACCAGCATAGGGATCTCATTCTCATACGCACACGCCACGCCGGTGATCAAATTGGTTGCGCCCGGTCCTGAAGTAGCGCAGCACACGCCGATTTTGCCTGATTCTCTTGCATAGCCGTCAGCCATAAAAGCGGCTCCAGCTTCATGGCGTGCAACCACAGGTCGTATCCCACCGCGTCTGGAACTGCGGGCGAGCGCATTGTATAACGGCTCTATGGCACCTCCTGGGACGCCAAAAACAAATTCACAACCGATTTGTTCCAGATAGGCAACTAATAGGTCAGCTGCTTCCATGGAATGACGTTCTGCGTTGATGGCCTGCGCTTGATGTATTACGGGCATTGAATTATCACTGTTCCGAGTATTCCAATCGCATAGCCTCATCTTCGATGCAAACCTAGCGAATCTTGATTTCTGCAATCTGTGAGGGATTTGCTAGTTTGCGACTGGATTTTAACTCTATCACATAGTATGAGCACAGTGACAGTAAGCCAGGGATATTTTATGGACAATAACCTACTGTGCTACAACGATGTTTGCTGAAATTGAGCTATTGCCGGCTACAGCTCAACTTAGGAAATTGCTGACAAGTGAGAATCACCTATCAGCAATTGAGGTTATATGGCTCCTAATAAGCAACTTTCCACGGAATTGGAAGTGAATCCCGTATACAAATCTAAGCGAGAAATAAATCCTTAAATATTGGAATCTAGCTACCCAACATTTTTTTCAGCTCACCGCTCTGATACATCTCAGTCATAATATCCGAACCACCGACGAATTCTCCCTTGATGTACAACTGCGGGATGGTAGGCCAATTGGCATATTCCTTGATGCCCTGGCGGATATCCGGGTTTTGCAGGACATCCACGGTGAACACGTCTTTCACGCCGAGCGCGTTGAGTATACCCATTGCATTTGCGGAAAACCCGCACTGCGGAAACTGAGGATTGCCTTTCATATACAGCACCACCGGGTGCGTAGTGACTTGCTCTTTGATAAGTTGTTGTATGTCTTGGGTCATGGCTATATTACCTTAATTAAATGGTCGGGAATTTTATGTGCAGCTACAACCTCGAGTCAAGCTCAATAAACAAGCCCTGATTCAATATCAATAAAACGTTGCATCAAAACAAATTGCGGTTGAACAGGATGTGCACTGCGATACTTGCGGCGTAGCCAAGCGCGATTACAGGTGTCCATTTCAAGTGACCAAAGAATGTATAGACGCCCCGTGCCTGCCCCATCAGCGCAACACCAGCCGCAGAGCCAATCGACAACATCGACCCTCCTACTCCGGCGGTGAGCGTCACCAGCAACCACTGACCTACAGACATGTCCGGCATCATTGTAAGCACTGCAAACATTACCGGGATATTGTCTACCACGGCCGAAATGACGCCGACAGCTATGTTGGCGTAGGTAGCTCCCCAATCAATATACATCACATGCGAGATCATCCCAAGGTAGCCGATGAAACCAAGCCCGCCTACACACAACACCACGCCGTAGAAAAAAAACAACGTATCCCATTCTGAACGCGCCACTTCCTTGTATATGTCAAAAGCAACCGGACTGCCGATATTTTCGTCTCCATTGCGTGGGAAACGCGCAGGCTTTTTGGAAACTTTCAGGAAATAGGCGTAAAACTTGAGAAGGCTCAGGCCAGTGAGCATGCCAATCACTGGCGGCAACTGGAGGAAGCTATGGAAGCTCACTGCAAGGCTAATAGTAAAGAGAAAAAGAAATGCGATAACTATCGCACCACGCTTCATCGAGACCATTTCACCGCCTCCTTTGGGCTTTTGGTCCGGCACCCAGAAGTGCATGATGGCTGCGGGCACCAACCAATTTACCAACGAAGGAACGAACAGGTGAAAGAACGTCCAGAAATCAACCGCTCCGTTGCTGGCTTGGACGTTCTTCTGCCAGACCATCAGTGTAGTGATATCGCCGAACGGGCTGAATGCTCCGCCAGCATTGGCAGCAACAACAAGATTGATGCATGAAATCGTGACGAACTTCCTGTTGCCGGCACCAACCGCCAGAATAACCGCAACCATCAGCAACGCTGTAGTTAGGTTATCGGCCACTGCAGAAATAAAGAAGGCGAGTACACCGGTAACCCAAAACAGTGCACGATAACCGAAACCTTTTCGTATCAACCAGGAACGCAAAGCCTCAAATACATTGCGCTCATCCATCGCATTGATGTAAGTCATCGCCACCAGCAAGAACAGCATCAATTCGGCGTATTCCTCGAGATTGTGGCGCAACGCCATCTCGACGACATGGGGAATATCATGCGACTGGTAGTACCAGGCTATCAGCCCCCAGATAACGCCAGCAGCCAGCATCACCGGCTTTGACTTGCGCAGATGCGTAAACTCCTCTGCCATCACCACCAGATACGCCAAGAAGAACAGCAGCAAGGAGGTGATTCCGACCCAGCTATTGGTCAGATCAATCCGTTCTGCGTTTTCAGAGGCAAATGCCAAAGCAGGCATCAAGAACATGGCCAACAGCATTACAAAGCGATTCATCAATATGTCCCTGGAAAATTCATATGGCAAATCACCGGAGTGATTCTGCTGACTGACCCATTTTAACCGCTCTATGTATACCTATGCTTGCACAGCATTTCATTTCCCAAGTTCGCTGGCATGGGTATCAGGTCTTGCGCTGAGACGATGTAATGCCGCCTTGGCCAGCAAGTGCGCGGATACCGGTGCAGTAATGAACAGAAATACCATCACGGCAATTTCGTGCAAGCTGAAGCCGGGTTGTGTGGCAGTAAAATATACAGCAGAGGCTAATACCATTGCACCCACACCCAGCGTAGTCGCCTTGGTCGGCCCGTGCAACCGAGTAAAGAAATCTGGCAACCTGGCGAGCCCAATCGAGCCAAGCAGGGCAAATGCAGATCCTAGCAGGATCAGGGCTGAAACCATGATTTCGATGAAAGCGCTCATTCGATGATGTCTCCACGCAAAAGGTACTTGCACAGTGCAATTGTGCCCACAAAACCCATCGCAGCGAGTACTAATGCCGCCTCGAAATAGGCACCGCTGTGCGCTCGGATGCCGTACAACACAAGCAATGCGATTGCATTGATATTCATGGTATCCAGAGCAAGGATACGATCGGTTACATCAGGTCCACGCATCAAACGCCAGAGATTCAGCGCCAAGGCTAGACCAATCAGGGCAAATCCGGTTTCGATGGCAAAGTTCAGCATGCGAAGATCTCCCTGATAGGCTTTTCGTACCGCCATTTGATTTGGTGCACAAGTGCTTCATGGTCGGGAGCATCAAGTGCATGGACCTTCAAAACCCAGTGGTTTTGATCAACATCAATGGATACTGTTCCAGGTGTAAGCGAAACGATACTGGCGAGGATTGTTGCAACAAACGGATCGCGCACATCTAGGGGCACTTCCACAAATGCAGGACTCAAATTTCTTATTGGACCGACAACACGACGTGACACGCTCCAGTTTGCCACAACAATATCTGTCAACACACGCAAGGCAAAACTAAAGGCCATTCCTGGACGCACCAGTCTCGGCCCATCCGGCCAGAAAGGTCTTACCACCAACGGCATAGTCAGCGCCAACAGGAAGCCCAACATCATCGTCGCGATAGAAACTTCATTGTTCAGCACAACCCAGAGAATAAACAGGGTTATAGAAAGCAAAGGGCGTGGAATAAGGCGGCGTATCATTGTTTCCCCTGTGATTCATTGCTGCTACGCACAGCAAGGCTTGCAATAGTCATGGCCGCAACTCCCGTTTTATACTTGTTCGCTCCGGACCAAGCACTGCCTCGATATAGGCTTCAGGCGAATATAGCTGGGCTGCAGCGCGCGCCGCATAATCTGATACCGGCCTGGCAAAAGGCACCAGCAACAACCCGAAGGAAACAACCAGCAACAGTGCTGTTCCTCTACGCCAACCTGTGAGAATAACTGTTCCAGATGACATGTCATTCCTACAGCTCCAGAACATGCGACTGCCTCCCCTGACGAGCGACATCATCACCAATAGACCGGAAACCAGCAGTATGGTCCAGATTATCGCCGCAAAGGGATCATTGCGAAACGCTGTCAGCAGCATCAGCTTCCCAAGAAATCCGGAAAATGGCGGCAACCCGGCTGCGCTTGCTGCAGCCAGCAAAAATGCTAGCGCCAGCCCGGTCGCCTTATACGTCGGCCCTGCCTGGAAATGATCCATGACCATTCCGCGTTTCTCGGCAATCATTTCTGCCAGAAGGAACAGCGAGGCCGCGATGAAAACTGATTGGATCAGGTAATAGAGGGCTGCCGCTGTTACAGCAATCTGGGCATGCACAGGTGTCAGCAGTAAAGTACCAGCGGATCCCAATACCAGCCATGCAGCAAGAGATCGCAGCCGGGTGGCTGCTAACCCGCCCAGCGCAGCAAACAGTATCGTGGCCAGTGCCAGTGTTGCCAGCCAACCGTCCAGCAAATCCGCAGTCGCTTCCGTCGATGCCATTGCGATAGCCTGAACCCGAAGAATGGCGACAATACCGACCTTTGTCATGATAACGAACAATGCTGCTATAGGAGCGCCAGCAGCTGTATAAGCATGCGGAAGCCAAAAGGAGAGCGGCAGCAAAGCAGCTTTCAGCGCGAACACGGAGACCAACAAAGCAACAGCCAGCCTAGCCTGAGCGATATTTACTTCCAATGACTGCAGCCGCAGAGCAACGTCGGCCAGATTCAATGTGCCTAGCGTCCCGTAAAGGGTTCCCAGCGCAATCAGGAACAACGCCGAACCGGCCAGGTTAAGAATCACGTAAGTCAGCCCGGTACGGGTACGCGCCAGACCGCCACCGTGAGCCAATAGTATGTAGGAAGCAAGGAGCATGACCTCAAAAAAAACGAACAGGTTGAACAGGTCCCCGGTAAGGAAAGCTCCCTGCAATCCGACAATCTGCAATTGGAATACCGGATGAAAATGCGCCCCTTGATTGTCGAAACCACCTGTCGCATATAACAGTGACGCCCCTGCCAGCAACGCAGTGGTCATTACCATTCCTGCGGCAAGCCTGTCTACCACAAGAACTATCCCGAACGGTGCAGACCAATTGCCCAGCGAGTAGACCAACAAGGCGCCCTGATCTGCCAGCTGCACCAACCAAATTGCGGCCAGCATCGCGAGCAGCGCTGCTGCCAGTCCGATACCACGCTGGTAAGAGATTCCCAAGCTCTTGCCGAACAGTTGCAGTAATGCTGCAGCAAACGGAATCAGGATTGGCAAGATAGCAGCATGAGTGGTCATGATTTCTCTTTTGCATCCACGTGATCGTCACCGGATTCTGACAGTGCCCGCAGTGACAGCATAATAAGATAGGCAGTCATACCAAAGCCGATGACGATGGCGGTCAGCACCAGCGCCTGTGGCAAAGGATCGGCATATCTTTCGTAATTGCGTAGCAATGGTGGCGCGTTAAACACCAAACGCCCACTGACAAACAAAAACAGATTCACTGCGTATGACAGCATGGTCAGTCCAAGTATCACCGGGAATGTGCGAGCACGTAGGAGCAGGAACACCCCACAGGCTGCAAGCATCCCGATAGCAGAGGCAAGAAGCGCTTCCATCAGTTCTCGCCCCCCGTTGCCAGGCTGCTAGATTCCGATAGCCTGCCCAGTCCGGCAAGCACCATCAGAACTACGCAGACCACAACGATATAGACCCCAAGATCAAACACCAGTGCAGATGCAAGCTCAATATCTCCGATCAAAGGCAGATGAACATGTGAATGGGTAGTCGTGAGGTAGGGATAGCCGAATATCCAGCTTGCCACGCCAATGCCAAAGGCACATGCCAGCCCAGTAGCCAGTAGTACCGGCAAACGTTGTGGCACTCGAGCTTGTGCGAAATTGATGCCGACTCCCAGATACTGCAGGATCAGTGCGACCCCCGTAATCAGCCCGGCGACAAAACCTCCACCAGGTAGATTGTGGCCGCGCAGGAAGATGAACAATGACACCGCTAGTGCCAAAGGCAACAACGGACGCATCAGCATCTCGAGCAACAGCGGATGCTTTTCATCGGCCCAGCGATAACCATTGGCATCGCTTACCGGCTTGGCAAGGACCAACCTGTCTAGCAATGCGTGGGCAGCCAGCCCCACCATCGCGAGTACAGTGATCTCCCCTAACGTATCAAAGCCACGAAAGTCGACCAAAATCACGTTTACAACATTGGCGCCTCCGCCTCCTGAAATCGATTGATCAAGATAGAAACCCGAAATCGTCTCGAATGGTGAAGCCAGCATGGCAAAGGTCACCGCACCAAGTCCAGCACCGGCTGCGATTGCCAATGTCGCATCTCGCATGAGCCGGGGTACCGAATCTTCCCTGGGAGAGGTCTGAGGCAGGTAATAGAGCGCGAGCAACATCAGCACGATGGTGACCACTTCAACTGCCAATTGGGTCAGCGCCAGATCCGGTGCGGAAAAACGAATGAAGGTAAGCGCAACCACCAAACCGGCCACGCCGGTGAACACGATGGCAGTGAGCCGTTGCTTGCGATGCAACAGCACAACACCGAGTGTCGAAAGAAGCAGTGTTGTTAACGCACCAAGACCGGTCAAATCCGCAGGTTGTGTCTGTGTTGATAAAAGTGTGGCAGGAGCGAAAAACCATGCCCAACCCCCGTATATCAAAGCAAAGGCAATAAACAAAGACAAGTAACGTTGCAGCGAAAGATTGTCCATAATATTCGTCACCCTTGCTGCAAATGCCGCGAGCACATTGTGGAATCTTTCAAAGACGATAGCGGTATGTACGGATGGCAGGTGATCATAAATCGCATATAGATAGCGACGCATTGCATACAGGACAATCCCGCCGGCCATCGCGACCAGGCTCATCACGAAAGGAGCGGAGAACCCGTGCCATACTGCAAGTTGGTATTCCGGCAGAACATCTTGCAGCACAGCGCTGGCAGCAACATTCAGCAATGGTGCGACACTCCACTGAGGAAAGATCCCGACCAGCAGACACAGAAGTACCAGCACCTCGACCGGAGCGCGCATCCAGCGTGGTGGCTCGTGTGGCTGACGCGGCAAGTCGACAGGATCACCGTTAAAGAACACGTCATGGATAAAGCGCGCCGAATAGGCTACCGCGAGCATACCGGCTACCGTGGCAAATGCAGGCAGCAACCAACTGATCTCCTCGAAAAACGGATGGCCAACCGTTTCTGCGAAGAACATCTCCTTGCTGAGAAAGCCATTCAACAGTGGCACCCCTGCCATCGAACCGGCAGCGACGATGGCAAGGGTTGCAGTGATCGGCATGAACTTGAACAGCCCGTTTACCCGCCTCATGTCGCGTGTGCCACATTCATGATCCACAATGCCAGCAGCCATAAACAAGGATGCCTTGAAGATAGCGTGATTGATGATATGAAACACAGCTGCCACAACTGAAAGCTTAGTGTTCAAGCCTAGCAGCAGCGTAATGAGCCCTAAATGGCTGATTGTGGAATAGGCCAGCAAGCCTTTGAAATCGTAGCGATAGAACGCCAGGTAAGCAGCATAGACCAATGTGACCGCACCAGTTCCACTGACCAGCCAGAACCAGAGATCACTATCTGCCAGAACCGGGTACAGTCTTGCCAGCAGGAACACCCCTGCCTTTACCATGGTCGCCGAATGGAGATAGGAAGATACCGGGGTGGGGGCAGCCATCGCCTGAGGCAACCAGAAATGGAAAGGAAATTGTGCAGATTTCGTAAAGACGCCGAGCAGGATTAAGATCAGCATGGGCGCGTAAAGGCCATGATTTCGGATTCGATCGCCTTCCCCCAGCAAGGTGCTAAGCTCAAAGCTCCCAGCGATATGGCCGAGCAGCAGCACACCTGCGAACAGTGCCAAGCCCCCGCCGCCCGTGACAGCCAGCGCAATGCGTGCCGCAAGGCGGGATTCATATTGATGATGGTTGTAACCTATGAGCAGAAAGGAAGACAGGCTCGTGATTTCCCAGAACATGACCATCATCAGCAAATTCTCGGACAGCACCACACCCAGCATCGCCGCCATGAACAACAGCAGCAGTGTATAAAAGCGTCCAAGGGTATCGGTTTCCGGCAGGTAGTAATACGCATACAGTGTTACCAGCAAGCCGATACCGAAAATCAGCAGACAGAACAGCAAACTCAATCCATCCAGACGAAAAGCAAGGGCCAGACCCCAATCCGGCAGCCAAGGGTAGGATGCCACGATCGTCATGCCTTCCATCACCGGTGAAATGAGAGGAATCAGCAAGGCCAGACAGATTGCCATCACGCTTGCAGCACTCAATGCTGAAGATGATCGCCCCATGCGTTGCAGAAGCAATGGCACAGGGCTTGCGCCGAATGCCGTGGCCATGATTAAGATGAGCAAAAAGCCAGTGTCCATATTTAAGGTGCAATCTTACCTAAGTCTGTTGCCAGAAGCGCTGCAATCAATTCGTTCGATAGATCAAGCCCCTCCTGACAAGAAGCTTCTCGATTTCCACGGCAAAAAATACTACGCTCGATAATGCAAGACATAGTCCAAGCTCTTCAAAGCTTAGCGCTTCTGTCTTGAAAATCGGATTCAGCACCGGAATATAGATTGTTGCCATCTGCAACACAAAGGTCAGCAGCACGGCAAACAGCAGCAACGGATTAGAAAAAATCCCGGCGCCAAACAAGGTTTCCCTTTCATTTCGAATGGCCAGTACATGCCCCATTTGGGAGAGGGTAAGGATTGTGAACACCATCGTCTGCCAGTGTGACGACCCGGTATGCAACGCCCAAGCCTGCGTCAGAAGGCATACCGCTCCCATCAACAATCCTACCCAGACCATGTGTTGCCACATGCCGTGCGCAAAGATGCTCTCGTGAAGCGGGCGAGGGGAACGCTTCATGATGCCTCGTTCGGCAGGCTCGGCCGTTAATGCAAGACCCGGTAGACCGTCGGTAACTAAGTTGATCCACAGGATATGTATCGGCAGCAAAGGGATTGGCAGCCCAAGGAATGGTGCCAGGAATATCGTCCAGATTTCCCCGGCATTGCTTGTCATGGTGTATTTGATGAATTTTCGGATGTTATCGAAGATGCGGCGACCCTGTCGCACTGCATGAACAATGGTCGCGAAATTATCGTCAAGGAGCACCATGTGTGCCGCCTCTCGTGCAACATCTGTACCGCCCTTCCCCATCGCAACTCCAATGTCGGCAGCCTTTAGTGCGGGTGCGTCATTGACACCGTCGCCTGTCATGGCCACCACTTCGCCCTTGTCCTGGAGTGCCCTTACAATCTTGATCTTCTGCGCAGGATCGACCCGGGCATAGACCCGAACTTTCTCAACTTCTTCTTCAAATGTAGCCTGATCGAGTTGAGCCAGTTCAACGCCTGTCATCACACGCTCATCATTGCCTACAAGGATTCCGAGTTCGAGTGCGATCGCGCGTGCTGTTGCAGGGTGATCACCGGTGATCATCACCGGGATGATACCGGCCGAGCGACATTGCGCCACAGCCTCCTTTGCTTCGCTGCGAGGCGGATCGATCAGTCCTACGAAGCCGAGAAACACCAGCTCGCACTCAAGCAAATCATGCCGCTCGCCATCAGGCAGTATCTCCCAACTTCGATAAGCAACCGCCAGAACGCGCAAGCCGTTGGCTGCCATTATTTCTGCCTGCTGCAGCAATGTTGCACGGTTGATATTCTGCACGCCGCCGCCCGTGAGTATCCTCTCACAGCAAGGCAGTACAGCTTCAGGAGATCCCTTGGTGTAGGCAACGACCTGTCCCGCAGCGCCATGAAAAGTGGTCATTCGCTTGCGCTCAGAATCAAATGGCAATTCTTTGAGACGAGGCATTTCATGCTCCAGCACCGCCTTGTCGTAGCTTGCTGCTTGTGCGACATGCAACAGGGCCGCCTCTGTCGGCTCTCCACGCACTTTGTGATGATTATCGAGGTGCGCATCGTTGCTTAGTGCCAATGCCCGGAACAGTGTCGCCCAAGGTTCAGACCTATCCGGCGCACGTAATGGATCGATCAAACTGCCATCGGCATAGATCTCGGTCACATGCATCCTGTTCTGCGTAAGCGTACCGGTTTTGTCAGAGCAGATGAAGGTCACCGATCCCAGAGTCTCAACAGCCGGTAGTCGTCGGATCAATGCATGCTGCCTTATCATCTTGCGTGCACCAAGGGCCAGTGAGATCGTCACCACTGCGGGAAGCGCTTCGGGAATGGCTGCCACTGCCAGGCTGACCGCCGTCATGAACATCAACAGGAATGGTTCGCCACGTAATACACCAACGATGAATACCAGCACGCAGATCGCCAGCGCTGCTAATGCCAGACGTTTCCCGAAGCGCGCGAGGCGTTTCTGCATCGGCGTTCTTGTCTCGACGCCCTCTCCCAGCATGGATGCGATCTTGCCTAGTTCGCTGCTCATCCCTGTAGCGACCACAAGTCCACGGGCTCGACCGGAGGTGACAATTGTTCCTTTATAGGCAAGACAGGTTTTGTCACCCAGCGGTGCTTCTCCAATATCCAGTGGCTGCGTTTGTTTTTCCACCGCAACCGACTCTCCGGTAAGCGCCGACTCATCGATTTTCAGACGTGCAGCTTCCATAATGCGCAAATCAGCTGGCACGACATTGCCGGCTTGCAGCAGGATCAGATCACCGGGAACCAATTCTGTCGCTGCGATAGTCTCGATGTGGCCGTCACGTAAAACCCGAGCACTAGCGGCCGCCATCTGCTTTAGCGCTGCCATAGCGCGCTCGGCGCGATATTCCTGCGCAAAGCCGATCACTGCATTCAGGATCACGATGACGAGGATGGCAATCGTATCTTCGATATCTCCCACGATACCGGACACAACAGCTGCACCGATCAGCACGATGATCATAAAGTCGCTGAACTGATCAATCAGCATGCTTCCGGGAGAGCGCGCTCGCTTCTCCTGCAGCGCGTTGGGGCCATGCAGCGATAGGCGCTTTTCTGCCTGCTCCGAACTCAAGCCGGAGCCCGGGCTCGTATCCAATCGAAGCGCGACTTCATCGGTAGTAAGCGTGTGCCAGTTGATATCGCTAATGTACATGCGAAAAAAGTATCCATGAATTGATCACGTAGAGCATGAACAAACCAAGACTTACCCAGGTAAGCCCCAGAAATACACGCCCTTGCGGACGGAAAGTCAGGCCCACCGCCACCAGTGAACCCATCATCACTGCAGTGAAGGCAGTAAGCGCATGGCTGATATCGACATTCGCCAGCAGCGGGCCATCGGTATAAAACAAGTCATCAATCGACAGGATGATGATATCGAACAAATTGCTGCCCAGCAGATTGGCGATCGCCATATCCAAAGCACCGATGCGAAGTGCCGATAAAGTAACTGCAGCCTCAGGGGCGGAAGTCACGGCAGCCACCAGCAGGGTTCCGACAAAACTTTGTCCCCAACCCATCAAGTCGGAAATATCCTTTGCCACGAACGGCAACCATGATCCCGCCAATACCACGGC
This sequence comes from Gallionella sp., assembly GCA_024641025.1. Lineage (GTDB taxonomy): Bacteria > Pseudomonadota > Gammaproteobacteria > Burkholderiales > Gallionellaceae > Gallionella. Next base: position 5,679 of record JAHEDW010000047.1, on the reverse strand, counting down.
TAAGGCAGCCCACAAGTAGCCCCTGATGGCACTTTTCAGTGTCACATCCGGATATCGTTCAGCGGATTCTTCGGTGTATTCTGCCAAGGTACGGCGCTCGTAGCTGTATACGGCTCGAATCGCGACCAAATAGATCATTGCGATGAACGGAGAGTAAAAGCCGACGTGACCCAATATCGGACTCAGTCCGGAATGATCCAACAGCAAACTGAAGCCTGCGAAAGCGATTAAAAGGCTCCCGAGGGAAACCGACAAGATGTGCCCCTGAGCAGCCTTACTGTATAGAGTCTCACGCTTATAAAGCGCATCCAGCATCACCAGGATGGCCAAGTTGAACACTGTGCTGCCCAGCACATCGCCGACTGCGATGTCCGGGGCATCAGCGAAAGTAACGGATGATATTCCTGTTACCAATTCGGGCAGGGAAGTTGCCGTGGATAGGAGGATCAGGCCTATCCATGAAGCTGAGATTCCGGACTTTTCGGCAATGATGTCACCAAAGCGGGATAGAAAGTAGCCCGCGTAACCGATGATGGCAAGACAAAGCAGCAATTTCATCCAGAGCATGATCGTTCATCTCCCTGCACTAATAGTACAACGAACCCTCAGACTGGTTCAGTTCAATGTCATATGATCAAGATTCACCGATAACTGGATAAAATCGCGTCAAGCTTGGAACGCACTAAGAATTTTTCTTTTGCAGTACGATCCCGCGAAACCAGCCTCCAGCGAGCAATGGCATGTCGCTTACCAGATGAAGTTGCGGTACTTTTCTCAGTACATCCTCGAACACCACATCCATTCGAGTTGCCAGGCGGCGCGAAAGCGGAGTGAGCGCGCGACGCATCAATGCCAGCTTTTTCGGGCGTAGGAATTTATCAAGGAGAATGATTGTGCCACCTGGCTTGAGAACACGCGAAGCCTCGCTCAGACATAAATCGGGTTGAGGCACAATGGCGAGTATCAGATGCAACACGACATGATCGAACTTCTCATCATGGAATGGCAGGGCCATGCTGTCACCCAGTACCCACTCCACCTTTATTCCCTTACTTTGCAACTCGGCGTCGCGAGCCTTGGCACGTGACAACATCGCGGCGTTGAAGTCCAGCGCTGTGTAATGATGCATCGCTGGTAACAGCGGCAGATCAAGTCCGGTACCAACTCCGCTGAGCAACACCTCCCCTGCCGGATATGTGGGTAACGAACCCAGTGAATGGCTGCGCGCCTTGTGTAACGAACGCGCTATAACCAGATCATAGATGGGTGCGATCAGACTGTAGCTCGACCTGAGAAGCGGATTGTCCCGATATGGCTGTCGAAGTGGTTTCATGGTAAATGGCGGACCCCGGTAATTCTCGTTAGCGCTATGGCTTTGGATAATACGTCTATCACTTGATTACGGGCGAAGCTCTTGCGCCATGCTAGTGCGATGCGCCTTGAGGGTACCGGTTTGGTAAACGGGATGATTCTCAACAGGGGGTTGCGATAGCGCTCGCTGTTCGCCGAAGCAGGCAGAACGGTGATGCCCAGTCCGGAAGCGACCATGTTGCGGATGGTTTCAAATGAGGTCCCCTGTTGGATGTCCGCTCCCTTGCGGTCAAGGTCCGGGCAAGCTTCGGCAACCTGATTGGAGAAACAGTGGCCTGAGTCTAGCAACAATACTTTCTCGGCAGCAAGTTCCTGTGCCCTGATGCTGCGCCGCTTGGACCAACGATGCTGATTGTCGACCACGACCTCGAATGGTTCATCATACAATGGATGTGTCAGGATACCGGAATCACCGAATGGCAGCGCGATGATGATGACATCCAGTTTGCCGTTTCGCAGCAAGGTTTCCAGATTTGCAGTGATGTTTTCTTCGATTTCCAGCGTCATGCCTGGCGCAAGTTTCTTCAATGTGGGAACCAATTCAGGGAGCAGGTACGGTCCAACACTGTATATGATGCCTAGACGCAGTGTGCTAGCCAGCTGATCCTTGCCTTGCCTTGCCATTTCACGGATCCGCTCAACCTCTTCAAGCGCACGATGTGCCTGCTCGACTATCTCTGCACCAATGGGCGTGACGGTGACCTCGTTCTTCCCACGCTCAAAGATCTTTATTTCCAGTTCCTGCTCAAGCTTTTGTATCGCCAGCGAAAGCGCAGGCTGGCTGATGAATGATTTTTCCGCGGCACGACGAAAGCTGCGTTCTTGTGCCACCGCTACGATATAGCGCAGCTCATTGAAGGTCATGACATTCCTATATAATTTACGGTCCACCCGGTCACATCGCAGCGGGCGTTGATTTGTATAATAAATCATGTTGTTTAATTAATTCAATTAGATTTATTAGACTACCGGGTCTAGAATCGCTCCCGTGGACTCATGACCACTTAGTGTGAATTGCCCGTATTTCAACTTATTCAAAGGAGAACAACCATGCAACTCAAGGGATCCAAGACTCATCAGCATCTTAAAGATGCATTCGCCGGCGAATCGCAGGCTAACCGCCGCTATCTATATTTTGCAGCCAAGGCTGACGTTGAAGGCCAGAACGATGTCGCTACCGTGTTCCGCTCTACCGCAGAAGGCGAGACAGGACATGCGCACGGGCACCTGGAATATATGGAAGGTTGTGGTGACCCCGCCACCGATCTGCCGATCGGCAAAACCCGCGACAACCTGAAATCTGCGATTGCTGGCGAAACGCACGAATACACTGACATGTATCCTGGCATGGCTAAGACCGCACGTACAGAGGGTTTCGACGAGATCGCCGACTGGTTCGAGACTTTGGCCAAAGCCGAGCGCTCTCACGCCAACCGCTTCCAGAAAGCCTTGGACGCGCTAGCTGACTGAGTCATTTCATCACATCCTCCGCCCTGTATGGCAGGGGATGTGATTCCAGCAAGCAATCTGAAAAAATATAACCGTCATTTGAATTCTATCGACTTGGTGGCAGGAGGAATAAGATGAGCACGCGCGAAGGAAACCTGGAGGCACCACAACGCCACCCGCTCGACTGGCAAAACCCGGAGTTTTACAACGAAGCTTCACTGACCGATGAGCTGCACCGCGTGTATGACATCTGTCATGGTTGCCGACGCTGTTTCAATCTATGTAACGCATTCCCTACCCTGTTCGATGCGATTGATGACAGTCCCTCAAATGAACTGGATACTGTCGAAAAGACCGTCTACTGGAAAGTGGTGGATCAGTGCTATCTGTGCGACATGTGCTTCATGACCAAATGTCCATATGTACCACCGCATGAATTTAACCTGGATTTTCCACATCTGATGCTGCGCGCCAAGGCATTCAAGTTCAAAAAGGGCGAAACCAAATTCCGCGATAAGTTGCTGTCCAGTACCGATGCATTGGGCAAGCTGGCTTCGATTCCCGTAATCACTCAGACAGTGAACGCCGTAAACAATACGGCCTTAACCCGCAAGGTCATGGATGGCATGCTGGGCATCCACCAGGATCGCAAGCTGCCCGAATACTCTAGCCGCACTTTCCGCAGCCATGCCACTCCCCTCGACCATTTTCCTGTCAGGAACGGCCAATTTACGCCAGGCAAGGTTGCCGTGTATGCAACTTGTTACATTAACTACAACGAACCGGGTATCGGGCAGGACCTGCTAAGCATCCTGGCCCACAATGAGATCCCGGCCCGATTGGTGGAAAAGGAAGCATGCTGCGGCATGCCCAAGCTTGAATTGGGAGACCTGGATGCAGTCGCCCGGCTAAAGGAGGCCAACATCCCTCACCTTCTCAAGCTAGCACAAGAAGGTTATGCGATCGTAACGGCGATCCCCTCTTGCACGTTGATGTACAAGCAGGAACTGCCGCTGATGTTCCCCGATGATGCAGACGTCAAGGCAGTCGCAGAAGCGATGTTCGACCCATTTGAATATCTGATGCTGCGACACAAGGATGGTTTGCTCAAGACCGATTTCAAGAATAAGCTCGGCAAGGTTTCCTACCATATTCCGTGTCACCTGCGCGTGCAGAACATGGGACAGAAGACCCGGGAGATGTTGCAATTGGTTCCGGATATCGAGATCAATACGGTAGAACGCTGTTCTGGTCACGATGGCACCTGGGGCGTGAAAAGCGAATTCTTCGCAGACTCGATGAAGATCGGCAAGCCTGTTTTCAAGCAGATGGCGTCGAGCGAACCTGACTATGTCAGCTCCGATTGCGCCATCGCCGGTCGACACATCATGCAGGGCATCGGGGAAACAAAGGCGCAGAAGCAGCACCCGCTCACTCTGATCCGTATTGCCTACGGTTTATAAAATATTCAAGGAGAGAAATATGGCCAACGAAGGTTATCACGAACCGGTGGACAAGCTTTCCCCCGCAACCATGGACATGCACCGTGCGATCGTTTCGCTAATGGAGGAACTAGAAGCTGTGGACTGGTATAACCAGCGTGTGGATGCGGCATCCGACCCGGAACTCAAGAAGATCCTCGCACACAATCGCGACGAGGAAAAGGAACATGCTGCCATGGTATTGGAATGGATACGCCGACACGATCCGGCATTCGACCATGAACTGAAGGACAACCTGTTCAAGGAGGGGCCGATCTCCGGCCAGCATTAGCGTCATGGCAAAACTTACAAGGGAAAGCCTTATGTCGCTTGAAGCCTACGCCAAGGCACGCAACGATTTTCGCACCAAGGTTATGGCGCACAAGAGGAATCGCAATGTCTCCTTGGGCGACCACGTCACCTTGATCTTCGAGGACGAAATGACGATACGTTATCAGGTCCAGGAAATGCTTCGTGCGGAAAAGATTTTCGAGGAAGAAGGTATTCAGGAAGAGTTGGGTGCCTACAATCCGCTCATTCCGGACGGCAGCAACTGGAAAGCGACCATGATGATCGAATACGAGGACATCGAAGAGCGCCGCCGTATGCTCACGCTGCTCCTCGGCATCGAGGATCGTGTTTGGGTACAGGTGGCAGGATTTGATCGCGTCTTTGCGATCGCCGACGAGGACTTGGAACGTGCAACAGAAGAAAAGACATCGGCCGTCCATTTTCTACGCTTCGAACTTTCACCAGCGATGGTAGGCGCCCTGAAAAAAGGCGCTGGACTGAGCATGGGGGTAGATCACCCGAATTATCAGTCCACCCTTGACCCAGTACCTCTGGAAATAAGCGGATCACTACAACGCGACCTGGCGGGCTGAGCAGATTCTTCAGTGTCATCAGTGGCGTAAAAATATTGACCGCCTGTAATCCTCGCTCAATAACCTTGACTGCGAGAAAATTGTTACCAGGATCGCACCAGATAATCCAGCACCATCCCAAGGAACACTGCAGCGCCGAACCAGTTATTGTGCAGAAAGGCCTTGAAACATTTCTCTCGCTGGCGATGCCGAATAAGCGTGAAGTGATACAACGCGATCCCCGCTGCCACAGCAAGCCCCAGGAAGAATACTCCACCAAGCTCGACCAACAGTCCTGACATCACGAGTAATCCCAGGCTGATGGCATAGCAACTCATCACCGCAACCACATCGAACCTTCCAAATAACAATGCTGAAGAATGGATGCCAAGATGAACATCGTCATCCCGATCCACCATTGCATACTCTGTATCGTATGCGATCGCCCAGAACATGTTGGCGCAGAGCAGCATCCATGCTACTGCCGGCAAGTTGTCCTGTTGCGCGGCAAATGC
>JAHEDW010000106.1 GCA_024641025.1 Gallionella sp. | reverse complement strand
GCGCAAGCATCTGTCGTTAGTGAAGGGCGGTATGTTGGCCCAGGCAGTCTTCCCGGCAAAATTGGTTACCCTGATAGTCTCTGATGTCATTGGCGATCCCGTTGATGTGATCGCTTCGGGCCCTACAGCACCAGACAACTCGACTTTTGCTGAGGCATGGGCGGTTATCGAGAAATTCGGCTTGCAGAAAAAGCTCCCTTCTCGAGTAGCGAACTACCTTTATCACGGGATGTCAGGGAAGGAGCCGGAAACCGTCAAGATAAATGACCCTTGTCTGAAAAATACCCAAAACGTGATAATTGCAAGTATCCGCCAAGCACTGGATGCAGCAAGGGAAAAAGCCGTATTGCTTGGCTTTCCATCGCGGATTGTTTCCGATAGACTGCAAGGTGAGGCGACCGATGCGGCAAGCTTGATTGCACAAACCGCCTGCGCAGATTTGGACACCATGAAACCTGGCGAGCGGCGTTGCCTGCTTTACGGTGGCGAGACCACAGTGACTGTGCATGGATCAGGGAAAGGGGGAAGGAATCAGGAACTCGCCCTTGCTTTTGCACTTGATATCGAAGGTATGCAGGACATGGCACTGCTTTCAGCAGGAACCGATGGCACTGATGGACCAACCGATGCAGCTGGCGCAATGGTTGATGGCAACACGACAGCTTTGGCGCGGGGCCTTGGGATAGACCCTCTTGGTTATCTAAGTAATAACGACGCTTACACTTTTTTCCAACAGTTCGACGCCGCGTCAGGCGCTCACTGCCATATCAAGACAGGGCCAACTGGCACAAACGTCATGGATATCCAAATCGTGCAATTGATAAAAAAGGAGCAAATTTTAAAGCAAGCTGACTAGCGACCGGGAGGTTAGCAGTAATGAAGACCGTCACTTTCAGAACGGAAGTACGCGAACAACTAGAACTGATCGGGCAAGCAGACATCATCGTCGGCATACCAAGTTTTAATAATGCGCGCACCATTGGACATGTGGTTCGGGCAATTCAGGCCGGCTTGGCAAAATATTTCCCCGATCAAAAGGCGGTGGTCGTAAATTCCGACGGTGGTTCAAGCGACGGTACGATGGAAGTGGTGCACAATACCTCAATTGATGATTTTAACTCGATACTCCTGCACCACCGCGTTGAGCCCATTTCGAAGATAGTATTTCCCTATTCAGGTATTCCCGGCAAAGGCAGTGCATTCCGAAATATTTTTGAGATCGCAGTGGCGCTTGGAGCAAAAGCCTGTGTCGTTGTTGATTCCGATCTCAGAAGCATCACCCCCGAATGGATCGAACTGCTGGTAAAGCCGGTACTGATCGGAGGATATGATTACGTATCTCCGCTCTATCATCGGCACAAGTTCGACGGCACCATCACCAACAGCATCGTCTATCCGCTCACTCGTGCGCTTTACGGAAAGAGAGTGCGGCAACCGATAGGCGGCGACTTCGGGTTTTCTGGAAGTTTGGCGAAGTTCTATCTGACCAAGGATGTGTGGGAGTCCGATGTCGCACGTTTCGGTATAGATATCTGGATGACCACAACGGCGATTGCGAATGGTTTCAAGGTAACCCAGTCTTTTCTCGGCGCCAAGATCCACGATGCCAAGGATCCAGGAACAGACCTGAGCAACATGCTCTATCAGGTCATTAGTGCAACCTTTGCACTTATGGAGACATACGCTGAAGTTTGGATGCCAGTACATGGGTCAGAGTCGGTGCCGACCTTCGGATTTGAATATACCGTCGGGCTTGAGCAGGTCAATGTCAGTACAGAACGGATGTTAAAAGTATTCAAGGAAGGACTCGGGAATCTCGGGGAAATATGGGTCGATATTCTGGGTGCGGGCGATTACAACGAGGTCGAAAGACTTTGCGCACTTTCTGATAGTGAATTTCATTTCCCTATCGGTTTGTGGGCACGGGTAGTCTACGATTATGCTCTTGCCTTCCACAAGAAAAAACTGCCCGTTGAACACTTGATCAAATCAATTACGCCACTCTATATCGGCAAAACAGCTTCATTTATCCTGCAAGCAAAAGACATGGGGCAAATAGAGGCGGAGACAGAAATCGAGAAGCTGTGTATGGAATTTGAGAACGGCAAGGACTATCTGGTGACAAACTGGAAATAACAACAAGGAGGTGTGCGATGAAAGATTTTCTCGACCTGATTCTTGAGCCGCTGAATGAACTGTTCACGAAGTTCAAGGAATTTGTGCCTAACTTTCTGGCCATGCTGGTGATTTTGTGCATTGGAATATTTCTTGCAATGATCATCAAGCGCTTTCTAGTCAAGTTCCTTGCCGCAATCAATTTCGACAGTTGGTCAGACCGGATGGGATTTACAAAGATCATGCGCAAGGGTGACCTTTGGAGCAAGCCTTCTGCGATACTGAGTGCGATCGTGTTCTGGTTACTTATCATCGTTACAATGATGAGCAGTCTGAATGCGCTCCAAATACCAGCGATTGACAATTTGGTGGGTGAATTTTTTAGTTATGTACCCCGTATCCTGTCCGCAGCGATCATCCTGATTGTCGGGTACCTCATTACTGGGTTTGTCAGTCGCGCCACATTGATTGCTGCGGCCAATAGTGGCTTTCATTATGCACGTATCCTTGCCAAGGCTACCCATACGCTGCTGATCGTGCTGATCCTTGCGATGGTCATGGAGCAACTGCATATCGCTCCCAGCATTGTTCTTGCAGCCTTTTCAATCGTCTTCGGTGGTATTGTGATTGCACTTTCAATCGCTTTCGGGGTAGGAGGTATTGATGCGGCAAGGCGGATGATAGAGAAGGAATCGATCCCAAAACATGAAGAACCAGAGAAGGACGAGATCGAGCACATCTGATAGGCATTAGCTGAACTATATAAGGGGGGCGGCCATGAGTGACTTTTACCAGACCGGAATCATCACCACGCTTCACCAGCTCGGTAAACCCTCGCTTGAAAGACTGGAAGGTGATCTCTATCGTTTCTCCAGGGTCAGGCCGATTGCTCTGGTGCTGCCGGCTCTCTATTCTGAGTTTGAAGGTCCAGCCATGCAGGGAATCATTCAGGAATTGTCCAAGGTGAAATACTTGAATGAGATCGTGCTGACACTCGACAAGGCTTCTGAGCAGGAGCTTAAACATGTTCGCGAGCTTATGGCGCCGATTCCTACTGAAGTCAGGATCATCCACAACAACGGCAAAAGGATTACAGAGGTATATGAGACTTTTTTACGTAACGGACTGGATGTGGGTCAGGCAGGTAAGGGTAGATCCGCATGGCTTGCATACGGATATGTACTAGCGCTTGGGCGCTCGGATGTAATTGCATTGCATGATTGCGATATCATCACTTACAACCGAGAGTTACTTGCAAGGCTATGTTATCCGGTGGCGTGCCCGAACCTCGATTATGTGTTCTGTAAGGGTTATTACAGCAGGGTTTCAAATAAAATGAACGGCAGGGTAACCCGTTTGCTGGTAACCCCACTGGTTCGGTCCATCCAGCAACTTGTCGGGCAGCACGACTTTTTGTCGTTCCTTGACAGCTTCCGCTACCCACTCGCAGGTGAATTCTGCATGACTACTGACCTCGCAAGAGTAAACCGAATACCCTGGGACTGGGGTCTGGAGGTTGGCTCGCTTGCCGAGGTACACCGCAACTATTCTCCTCGTCGTGTTTGTCAGGTCGACATAGCAGCTACCTATGAGCACAAGCACCAGGCGCTTTCTCCGGAAGATCCCGGGAAAGGACTGATGAAAATGGCTGTGGATATATGCAAATCTGTGTTCCGGACGCTCGCATCCGAAGGTGTCGTGTTCTCTGACGGATTGTTCAAGTCTTTGCTGGTGACCTATTTGCGGCAGGCTGAGGACACCATCATGAAGTACGAGACCGATGCAATGATAAATGGTCTAGATTTCGACAGGCACGAGGAAGCCAAGGCAGTAGATACCTTTACCAAGGCCATAGCAATGGCCGCAGAGGCATTCATGGAGAACCCAATGAGTACTCCGCTGATTCCGAATTGGAACCGAGTCACTTCAGCTATCCCTGACATTTTCGACATGCTTAGCACTGCTGTGGAAGAAGATGGCAATTAGTGCGACTGTGGACCGTGTCAATCGGAATTCTCCTGCCATTAAATTACTTGTGAAATATATTCACAGTCGAGTCGTAATCCAGTAAAGTGTTAGCCCACCTTCGTTACCGATAAGAGCAAGAACATGAGTGAAAAAGGACAACAACTTCAGGATCCATTTCTCAATGCGCTACGCAAAGAGCATGTGCAGGTTGCGATCTATCTGGTGAATGGCATCAAGCTACAAGGCCACATCGAGTCTTTCGATCAATACGTCGTCCTGCTGAAGAATACGATCACCCAGATGGTCTATAAACACGCGATTTCTACGATCGTACCGGTGCGCGCCGTCAATATACCCACAGACTCTGCTGCTAGTTGATGCAGCAACAGTCAGCCGGGGACGAAAAGCGTTCGGCCGCGAGCGCGCACGAGTCTGCTATTCTGGTCAGCATTGATTTCGGTGATAGTGATCACAACGAAAGCCTGGAAGAGCTGCGCTTGTTGGCTGAAACGGCAGGTGTGTGGACCGTTGCCATCATCGAGGGCAAGCGGCAGCAACCAGACCCTGCTCTTTTTGCGGGAAGTGGTAAGGTCCAGCAGATTGCAGAGTTCGTTGAGCGCATGGGAGCTCCTTTGGTCATTTTCAACCATGATCTTTCACCTGCACAGATGC
>JAHEDW010000046.1 GCA_024641025.1 Gallionella sp. | reverse complement strand
AACGGTAGCGCAACCTGCCTGACCTGCCACGTTAAGTAAGCAGTATGTAACATAGCGCCGAAAGGCGGGCCAGACGGAAACGTCTGGCTTTTTTTTGTCTGGATTTTCTGGCTCGGGCACGGGATAATGCAACAGTGGCATATCAAATCTTATTAATGCTGCAACAAGTCATCAACATGCCTACGAGGCTAAAATGAAAGGTATTCAACAGTGAATCAGAAACCAACCATCAAACATATCAGGCTGACATTGAGCGCCTTAGTTATCGGCATAATGTTCGGTACCGAAACACTAGCCGCCGAAGCAAAGGAACCTAGTAGCAGCTCATCCAGCTCTACCCAGCCAGTTTTCGCCAAAGTGGGAGATATCGTCATTACTTGGCGTGATTACAACAACGCCTACTCATCGGTGAGCCGCAATCGCTTTTACCATGGGAAGCCCCCCGAGGCAGAGGTTGCTGCACTTCAGCGCGAGATCGGCGACAAACTGGTTACCGATGCTTTGTTACTAAACGAAGCCAAACGTATCAAACTTAAGCCCGATGCCGAAGCTGTAAAGCAAAAAGTCGATGCTTACGATCAACAAAACTCTAGCAGCGAAGAATGGAAAAATGTCCGTGATCGCGCCATTCCGGTCATCACCAAGCGCTATGAAAATGAAAATGTGCTTAAACGGCTAGAAGAGCAAACTCGTAAGGTACCAGCACCGAGCGACAAGCAATTGCGCGCATATTATGAGTCCAACCCAGAAAAGTTTACTGAACCGGAACAATTGCGGGTCTCAGTAATCCTACTTAGCGTGGATCCTGGAATTGGCGACTTTGATACTCAACGGAAGAAGGCTGAAGAGTTCATCAAGCAACTAAATGACGGCGCCGATTTTGCTGAGATGGCGAAAAAATACTCAGGTGACTTGGAAACAGTTAACAATGGCGGAGACATGGGCTACCTGCATGGCGGCATGTTGTCGGAAATGTCGCAGCAAGCAGTAGACAAGCTCAAGCCTGGTGAGATATCCGATCCTGTAGGACTAATGGAAGGAATAGGAATCTTCAAGCTAACAGACCGCAAGCCAGCCAAATTAAACAGTTATAACGAAGTCAAGGAACGTGCCCGAGAGTTGTATATGGCTGATGAAGGCGATCGTGCTTGGAAGTCGCTTATCGCACAACTCAAGAAAAAGATGCCTGTAAAAGTAGACGAGTCTCAATACCTGCCGCTTCCCAAGCCAACTCAGAATGCAATCTCTAGACCAGCGGCCCAAGATACCAAAACACCCGGGGAGTCAGCTACAACCAAGTAAATTTGCTATAAACAAACGAGTGAACACGCAACTGGCGCGAAAGTTGCGTGTCAACTCAAGGGCGGTGCACCCACGCTGTGCATCAATCACTGGAGACAAGAGGACTACGAGCAGGCGGATAAGCCGTCATTATTGCAGTACCTTTGCCCCAATGCATTGAAGGTTATTACGTAACCAGCGCTGTGACAGGCGATACTAGCCTAGTGGGGCCATATTATTGACACAAGGTTCAGATGCTTTATGACATAACAATAATGCTGAATTCAAAGCTGAAGCTTATGAGAACCGCAGACGCAGTCTGGAGGTACAGTTTCATATCTTTAGCGTTGTTTGCAATCAGCTGGATGAGCCCCGCGTTTGCTGCAGACGCCCCTGTTGCTGCAGACGCCCCTGTTGCTGCAGACGCCCCTGCCAACAAGTATAGGCTCGCTCCCATTGCAACAAGGCTTGGCGGTGAACTCGGATATGAAATCGAACAAAGAAGTGTCAGTGGCACCAATCCACTAGTCAGGCAACGGCTATACCTTACCTTGAGAGGCAAGGCATTGACCTATATCTACAAACCATGGATCTCACAAGTAAGAGCCAACGTAAATTTTACTACCTCAAAAAACAAGGCTCAGGATCACTCTTACACGAACAATTCGATCTGGGGTGATGCCACCCTTTCTTTAGTGCCTTATAGCCGTTACCCTTTTGAAGCCATGCTTACCAAAACACAATCATTATCGGGCCCCGGATTTGGCACCCTGGACTATCAGCAAACTCGGCTCGACTTGACGCAGCATTACACCCCCAAGGAAGGCCTTGAAAGATATAAGCTCGGCTACACCCGGATCAAAGCAGAAGATAATACCCCTGAAATTTATAGGGAAGCCGAATGGAACTTTAGTTTTGGGACAAGCCGCTTTGCAAACCAAGCATTAATTGCTGACGGATTCAGCAGACAAGGCACACAACAGTATCATGACAAGAGTTTAACCTCTAAAAAATTGGCCGCTCAACACAGATATACACCAACGGCAGAGTTTACGTCATACAACAATGCAAATTTAACCTCGTTGTATGATTACGGGCCTTCCAGTATGTATAACTACAGATATCGGGAGCTAAATAACGTAACATCCTTTCAACCCAGAAACGCTCCATATTCGATAATCGGCTCCGCAAGGGTGAACTTCTCCGACTACAATACTGAATCAAGTTCCACATATTCAAGAGTCGTCAACGCAAACGTGGGAACAAACTACAGGTTGTCATCGAATATCTCTTTTGCCGCAAGCGTCAACGCTGACTTTCGTGAAAGTCCAAACAGTAGGGATAGTAATTTGACTACTTATCAGAGTGCCAACGCGAATTACCCGCTTGCTTCATTTGACATAGACGCATATCACTATAACAGCAGATTAAACGGCACCGTCTCTAATCGCACGAGCTCCAGCAAACGGGCAGGCACAACTAACAATTGGAAACACGGCAGTATACAAACGTTCTCGATCAGTCCAAGCCAAAGTTTGAGCCGAAAACTGTTACTCAACAATGGGAGCCTAGATTTAAGATTTGACCAGATGTTGACGTTGTCCGAGAGCTCCCGCAGCCAGGCCATTTCAAGACTGACTCATTCTGCCACGGCGATTTTGCGTCACGGTCGCTCCAACTTAAATTTGACAGGTCGGGACATGCGATCACTAAATAGTGCTGAAGACACGTTTCAGTTCATCGGACTTACCGGCTCCGTCTCAGAGGAAATTAACCATTACTCGACATTAGCCGCTTCAGTTTCAGCGCAATCAACACGCCAAATCAGCAGGAACCAGCCCTCGACAACCTATACCAGCTCTTCATTTAACGTTCACTACAATCATCAACGTGCATTCAATATAAGCAGGCTGATCTTTGACTCAAGCCTTCGGGCCTTCAGCCGAGCCCCAGTCCCGGTGCTGGCGGCATCCCCCGATAAACAGGGACCTATTGACTGGGAAAATACATTATCTTACTCAATCGGTCTGCTCACCACGGATTTCAAAGTGCTCCTATCCAGGGAGGGTGATGGCAAATCACGTTCATTGATCTGGTTCAATGTAAAAAGATATTTCTGAACCCTGCGAAAAGGAATTGAGAAGGAATGCGAATTCACCTGGAGAATATAATTGCCCGCAAACCCAAGGACTAAGGAGACAGCAAGAGGACTTCTTAAGAAAACTTCAAGAAACCTACCGAAAAAGTTAGGGAATTTGTTGCTCAAATGGCACATAAAATGCTTGGAATCATTGCAGCGCTTGGGTTATTCTACAGTAATGGAAAAATGTCTCGCCAAAACAAAATAAAGAAAAGCCAACTGTTTAGAGCTGCGGACAAAAAAATTCTTGTAAATAGACATGAAAGGGAAGACATGCAAACCTTGATACTAAAATCAAATTTACGGGTGCCGCCCACCCTGTTGAACAGAATGCTGCTCGCCCTAACGTTGGCGATTCTTGCATTATTAATCTACCCGACTCCCGCCAAGGCCGAGTATGGCGACGTAGTAATCAATAATTACTCGGATGCTGCGGGAATGCGTCCTGTAGTTTTTCCACATTGGTTCCATCGCATTCGCTTCCGCTGCAAAGTATGCCATGCCGACCTCGGTTTCAAGTTCAAGGCCGGTGGCAATGACATCAATATGTACAAGATCATTGAAGGAAAATACTGTGGCGCATGCCACAACGGCAAAGTTGCCTGGTCGGTAAAGAACTGTATTTTGTGCCACTCCGGCAATCCTGGGACACCAATTCAGATACACGAAAGTACGATGCAAGAGCTGGCCGTACCAACCAATCCGCTGACTAGCAAGAAATAGGAGGTCATATGAACCATTTATCCAAATTGATGCTCTGCCCGTTGCTGGCCGCAATGTTGGCCGTTCCATTTTATTCTGCAACTGCAGCTGAGCCTGCGAAAAGCAAATCGACCAATAGCAAGTCAAAGACTGCGACTGCTGCTGAACCTGCGACTGCTCCCGCAGTGGCTGAAACAGCTACAGCACCTCCAGTGCAGCAGTATCAGTATTCCACCAGACCGGCTGCGATTGCAGGTGGAGCGAATCCTTTCAACAGGCTACTGAAGGTTGCAAAAGTTCCACACCAATCTGCAAGCGGCGATGAAATCCACGATCCCACCAATGAAGGTACCATGATCTTGCAACCTCCATTGGAAGCTTATGATGGCCTGCCTCAGACCGAGACCGGTTTGGGAAATGGAGTGGATTGGGTGAAAGCTTTAGATGATGGAAATATCAAACCGCGCTGGGAACGAACAGATCCAACCGCTGAGCCGATGGTCATGGACATGAATATCGTTCGCGTACCCAAAAGTTCAATGCCCGACGTAGTGTTTCCACATCGGCAACACACCTTGTGGCTAGCCTGCTCCAACTGCCATCCAGACATATTCATTCCTCGCAAAGGCGCCAACCAGATCAATATGGCTTCAATCGTACTCGGTCAAAAGTGCGGCGTGTGCCACGGCAAAGTCTCCTTTCCGGTTTCTGAATGCAAACGCTGTCATTCACAGCCGAAAAAGGTAGCTGTAAATGGAGGCGGACCAACTCAATAGTGGCGGAGCTATGCTAAAGATATTTATCAGGAGTGGGGTATTCATACGAAGTGCGACTACATGTTTGTTTTTGCTTGTCGCCCTATTTATTTCGTTCCCTACTCCTGCAGATGACAAGCTAGCACAGCCTTCACGTGAAGAAATCATGCAGGAGTTGCAGTTGGTAAAAATGCTGCTGAACAACTCACCTCTTGCTGATCGCGCCAAAGGTAATGATGACAAGATCAAGCAGCCAATAGAACTAGCCCGTACCCTTTACGCAAGGGCGAATGATGCTTTCATTGCTGGTAATCTGGTCTGGGCTGGCGCCTTTCTGGACGAAGCCCTAAGCGTAATGGAAGATGCCGCCCGTCTGGCATCCGATCCAGCACAGGTGGAAACGAAACAGCGAGAACGTTATGCCGAACTACTTGAGGATGTGCGTGCCTTCGATGCCACCTATCAGGATGTTCGCAAAGGCTTGCCACCAAAAGACGTAAAAAAATATGATGCTGAGATCGAACCCACCAGCAACCTTATCCACCGCGCCCAGAATCTCATGCGCGACAGCCAGTACCTGGAAGCCTCTGAACTTCTTGAAAAAGTGCACGCGATATACATTTCCGTTTTAAATGAATTGCTATCTTCTACAGCATTCGTTTATGACACAAATTTCAAATCTCCGGCTGAGGAATTCGAATACGAGAATGCTCGTTACCATAGCTACGAGGAATTGATACCAATCGCTCGCGAACAATTCAAGCCAGACGAATACACTGTCAAATTGAGCGAACGTTATGTTCAGGATGCCTTGGCAGCACATAGCGCCGCCGAAAAACTGGCTTCAAACGGCGACCATCCTTCTGCCATCAAAAAATTACAGGAAGCAACCAAGCGACTTCAGACGTCCCTGCGAACGATAGGTTTGGAGGTACCTGAATAACATGTTTATAAAATTTGATCACCCCCTCCATGAAACGTTGTATTGCTGAATATTTTTTTGTTGCTTGTGCAGGACTGTTTCTTATCGCTTGCTCAGGCCCTTTGCAAGAGCAGGCTATGCCTGCCCCTACAGAAGTTTTCGCACCTGACGGACCCGGCAGATGGCTATCAATAATCGAAGATGGTTTACATGACCCGAACGGTCCCGGCGCAAAACAGCTACAAAATCCCGCCGAGGCACTTTTCTACCTTCCTAGTGCTTTTTCCGGAAACAAAGTTCGCTGGGTCGAGGCAATTGAGGAGGGATACATAGAGCCACGTCCAAGCATTCTGGACAATAATTATGAGATGCAAATTCTTGACCTGGATGTGATACGAACTAGAACAGCTGAAATGCCCATGGTTCTATTTCCCCATAAGAAACATACTGAGTGGTTGGATTGTGGAAACTGCCATGAGTGGCTATTCAAATCCAAGCGAGGTGCCACACGATTCGGCATGTTCGATATTCTGAGCGGAGAGTATTGTGGTCGTTGCCATGGCGCGGTGGCGTTCCCCTTGGTCGAGTGCTTCTATTGCCACAGCGTGAGGCGTTCGGATCTGAAAACACCTGTCACTGAACTTGAAATGCACAAATGACCTTTGAACCACGCCTACTCATCCGACATACTTTATGTCGACTTTTTCCAGGAATCGTGCTTCTCCTGGCATTTGTCATGCTGTTAGCCTCACCCCCTGCTTCTGCCGAATACGGTGATGTGGTGCTTAACAAGCGAGCGGAAAAGGCTGGCATGCGACCAGTAATCTTCCCGCACTGGTTTCACCGCATCCGCTTTCGTTGCAGGGTTTGTCATACTGAAGTTGGATTTGAGATACGCGCGGGCTCCAACAACATTCTTATGGCAGACATCATCGAAGGCAGATTTTGTGGTAAATGCCATAACAACAAGATAGCTTGGGGACCGCAAAATTGCCAATTGTGCCATTCCGGACTCCCGGGACTGGAAGGCGGAGTGCGTGGAGGACCTACCACTGGCGGGCCGAGTAAGTGGTAAACGCTGTACTTATATGTTCCATTCCGTTCTCTCGCCTCTTCCGATCCAGACCCAGAATACAATTGCTCGATATACTTGTGCCAGCCATACCATCCCAGCTTTCTGCTGAATGTTAAGGAGAAATTATGTACCCTCATCTTCAGTACCGAATCGCTTTGACTTGCTTGGTTTTATTTTTTTCAGGTTGTGCTGACACTCCCAAAGTTTTCAGATTCGACAACGCCGACCAGGCAACTAAAAAAGTATGGCCGAAAGGAACGGAGAAACCTCGATATGGCTATATCGGAGAATTGACAGGAGAGAACAACTTTCGCCCCGAAAATCCTGAAAATCGAAGTTCGACCTCTAAGATACTCGAATGGCTGACCGGACTCACCGAACGCAAACCTGATCCAATCGTATTGCGACGGCCGCAGTGCGGTACCGTAGACGATGAGGGACGTATTTTTGTCACTGATATCAGTCGTGCAGCGGTTTATGTATTCGATAAGCCTGCGGGGCGACTGGAAATCTGGGACAAGGCGAAAAAGGATGTCCCATTCCTCACCCCGATAGGAATTGCTCAGGGGCCTCAGGGTCAAATTCTGGTAGTAGATGCAGATATGCACAGCGTGTTCCGACTGGATCGCGAAGGAAATCCAATCGGAGAGTTTGGCCACGATGTATTAAAGCGCCCAACCGGCCTTGCACGCGATCCACAACGAGGGCAGATTTATGTCGCGGACACTCGCGCCCACGACATTAAGGTATTTTCAGATGACGGCAATTTGCTGAAAATCATCGGAAAGCATGGTGAGGGAACAGGAGAATTTAACGCTCCGACTTATCTCACTTTCTCAGCCGACAAGTTGTATGTCACTGATACCCTTAACTCGCGTATACAGGTATTTGGCTTGGAGGGTAAAGTAGTTAAGCAATTTGGCAAACGTGGCCTGCATGTAGGCAATCTGGTACGCCCGAAAGGCGTGGCTGTGGACAGTGAAAGCAATATTTACGTGATAGAATCTTTATATGACAATTTACTGGTTTTCGACAATCAGGGTCGGACTTTGCTTGCGCTGGGCGGCACCGGGAAAGAAACTGGGGAATTTTACCTCCCTTCAGGTGTCTGGACTGACAGTCATGACCAAATCTATGTCTCTGACATGTTCAATGGAAGGGTGACTGTCTTGCAGTTTTTTGGAGGGGCGCAATGAACTTACATCAACGCTTGCCGAAATTTGGCGGGCCAATCCTTGTCAGCTTAGCCCTATTGTTGGGAACAGCCGGTATTGGTCTAGCTGCAATAGAGACAAACATATCGAAGACCAAGCACAATTTCTCAGCTAGCGGTCCCGGTCCCGTTAAATCGATTGGCGAGAACCAGATATGCGTGTTCTGCCATACACCTCACAATGCAAAAGACGAGATTGTGGCACCGCTCTGGAATCGCGAAATTTCAAGCCTGACCTACACAACCTACACTTCATCCTCCATGGATGCCATTACAAATCAGCCAGGTGCCGCATCCAAGCTTTGCCTTTCCTGCCATGACGGCACATTAGCAATTGGTACTGTAGCTGTGCTTAACAACGCAGGACCTGTCAACATCCAGATGGTTGGTACAAATGCAGGAAATATGCCCGCTGGTGCAGGTGAACTCACCGGATATACACGGGATCTAGGCATAGACTTGACAAATGATCACCCTATAGAATTTAGCTACGATCCAACCCTTGCCTATAACGATGGGGAATTAAGAACGCCACCAGTTGTCGATGCCGGCAAACCCATCGTTGGCAACCGCATCTTAGGAGTTCTCCCAAGGCCGCTTTTACCCTTGGACAACAATCAGATGCAATGTACGACTTGCCACGACCCACACACTTGGGAATCCGATCCCGCCAAAGGTAACCATAAGTTTCTTCGTGGCAACCGACTCCAGCAGTTTCAACCATTAGGTGGCAACTTCAACATAAGTAACGACATCATATGCCTTGCTTGCCATGATAAGGCCGGAACCTTATGGGCCTACTCTGCTCACGCCAATCAGTATGTGGCGGACCAAACCTATTTGGATGCCGCCGCCGCAGAGCGTGAGTTTCCAATTGGCACCCCAGTTTGGAAAGCTGCTTGCCTGAACTGTCACGACACTCACACTGTACAAGGAGCAAAGCGACTATTGCGTGAAGGCACCGACAGTTTGTCCTCACCCAAGAGCGGCGGCAACCCTGCCACCGAGGAAACCTGCTATCAATGCCATAGCGATTTCGGGACAAGCATTTTGGAGCCATTGACAAATGTGCCTGACATCAAGACTGACTTCAGCCTTCCCTTACATATGCCAATCGCCAACCAACCAGAGGTTCACAACATCGGTGGAAGTTTCGACGACAGCATATCCGGAGGAACAGCCGCACGCTGCAACACCAGTGGCAGCAAATGCGGCAAGGATGCCATGGAATCCGCGGCCGTACTGGGCAAAGTAAGCGCTGGTGGCTCTCATAACGATCGTCACACAGAATGTACTGATTGTCACAACCCACATCGCTCGACCAAAAACCGCTTGTTCAACGATGACCCGATGTTCCCGAGTGTCGCAGGTACTCACAAACATCAAATCGTTGCAGGTGATACCGTCCCCCACAGCAACCTTGCATCAGGTTCATTACGCGGCACTTTCGGTGTTGAGCCGCAATACCTCTCTTCAGCTTTCGGAACACATCCTTTCAGCTATGTAGTGAAGCGTGGTGATGGTGGCAACAATGCGCCTCCTGAAGTTTCGAGCACTTATGTAACGCGGGAATATCAAATCTGCTTCAAATGTCATTCACCTTATTCTTATGACGATACCGATCTTACCGCTTTACCATTGGGATACAGTGGTGGCACGCTCACGGGCACTAATGGATTGCTCTATTACTCAGATACGGCAATGGAATTCCAGGCTCCGGCTGCACACAAGGGTACACCGGTAAGCACAACAGATTCAGGTGCAGCCTCAGCATACTCCACCAATAATTACCGCTCGTGGCACCCTGTGATGGATAATACTGGTCGCACCAGTATGCTGCCAGGTACTGCCAATCCAAATACTTGGCGCAGCCCATGGAACGGCTCAGACGTTGACAGTCCAACTGCCACCACTCTCGTTAACGCAATTGGCAACCAAACGATGTTATGCAGCGACTGCCATGGATCAGCAAACAACCCGTTCGAGGGCGTAGTTCCGCTCGGTGGTGAAAACGGCAAATCATGGGGCCCGCATGGCAGCACCGAGAACTTCATACTGAAGGGCACGTGGGATACAAGTGCTAGCCATTCCATAGGATCAAACACGCTTTGCTTCCGTTGTCACGATGAAAATCAATATGCTGATTCAAGCGGCGCCCCTTCCTCCTCGCTGAACAGCGGCTTTGGTGGAAGTGGTGTTGATAGTTGGGGACAGCCAATCAATAATCTTCATCAAAGGCATGCCTTTTACACCACCCAAGGTGGAATGCCCCTTGCCCCTTCTTGGCCAGCGTCAGAAAATGGTTCTTATCGCTGCACCATGTGTCACACTGGCACAGCCCACGGATGGAAAAACAAGGCGTTTTTGGTAAATCTCTATGACCTTGGTCCGGAAATCACAGCAAATGGTGGTGAGATTGCACCAGGACCAGTTTTCCTGTCTGCTGGACAGCCTGTTCCCAAGGACACTGACGCACCTGCCGCCACCATACCCGCCGGTTATAGCAACGGCCCTTATTACAGGCGAGCATTCCTTGGAATAGTAAATTTCAAGTCAAGTGGCAATTGGTCAAAGGCTGACTGCGCTGGTGCCTGCCATTAAAGCGATATATCTTGCAGAAATCGTCACAGCTCAATTAGGTTGGCTGGCAGGGTCTAAATCGCCCTGCCTTCCAAGAGAAAACTTGAAATTTGGAACCAAGGTACGCATTCTGAAGGAAAGCAATTTTTCTACTCTCGGCTGGATATTTCCTAAATTAGCTCTGCTTGTAATTGCAACGTACAATTGTTATATGAACAAACTCACCCTGAAAATCCAGCGATGAATGCATCAATGGGCGAAAAAGCCGTCTTGCCTGCAGTCAATCAAGCACAGCCTTCTGTAAACGAGGTCGCTATCAGAGCTGATTCTGAGGTTCCACTTCGAGTTAAGGGATTTCTGGCATTTGCAGCAGTCGTCATCTACGCCGTTCTCCTAACGACTTTCACGTTCAACAAAAAGGACGAGTTGGTTGATGAATTCGAAAAACTCCAGAATCTTTATAAAGTCGAGGAGCAACTCAGGCAAGTGGATGCAACTGCATTCCACATAGTCATGGCAGTATTCATAAACTCTGACAAGGACGACGAAAATTCGGTGGTTCAACGCTTTCAGTCAAATTTTGATCTGCTCAAGAGAAAAAATGCTGAATTGACAATGCGCTATCCTCATGCCAGTGTAAACTTGGCCGGGGTCGAGCAAGCATTAGCTCAAGCTACCGAACACCCGTCCCCAGCAGCATTAGCCGCGATGAATTCAGAGTTACTGAAGGTCAAGATTGAGGTGACTCAACATATCGATGAATCGAGGCGCGATCAGATTGCGACGGCAGAGCATTTCCACATGCAATGGGACTCAGCCGCACTTGCCTCGTTGTTATTTGGATTAATCGGTTTGTTGCTGCTTGGGGCAATCATCGGTTTATTTTTTACGCGGCTCACTAATGACCTGCATACATTGAAAGCCAGGGCTCTGGATATCATACGAGGGGAACGTAACGTGCTCACACCGGTGACTCGGAATGACGAAGTGGGTGAATTGATGCAAGCAGTAAATCAGATGGCAAAGGCCCTGGACGAACGCGAAAAGGAATTGGTGATTGCACGCCAGAAATATTTTCATCAGGAAAAAATGGCTGCAGTTGGTGCTTTAGCGGCTGGAGTAGCTCATGAAATCGGCAACCCTATCGCTGCCATGTCAGGCGTACTACAGGAAATGGTATTAGAGCAATCGACTGGAAAAAGAAAAATGAATGAAGGCAGCAAACTGTCCATGCTACAAACCCATATTCATAGGCTTTCAGCAATCACCCGAGAAATATCAGAGTACGCCGCCCCTCAACCACTTGAACGTCAACTGCTGGATCTTAATGGTCTAGTTCGAACAACCGCAGGACTAATGGGTTATGACAAGCGCATGCGGAGAGTGAATCTCCGGCTTAATCTTGACAGCCAGTTGCCGGCTATCTATGGCGTGGCAGACCAACTTACCCAAGTAATAATGAATCTACTGATCAACGCCGCTGATGCACTAGAGTCCGTAGATAACCGCGCCCAGGAGATTACCCTTCAAACAGAGGTGGTCAACGGTAATGTGAGACTCACAGTTGCTGACAATGGTAGCGGCATCGACAAAGAGACGCTCTCACGCGTGTTCGAGGCTTTCTTTACGACCAAGCGCAAGGGTAATGGCCTGGGATTGTCACTTTGCTATTCCATCATCACCGGACATGGCGGCACGATAGAAATCGATTCAACTCCAGGTGAAGGGACGAAAGTACTGGTGCTGCTTCCTCTTCCCACGGATGAGGAGGGTTAATCAACATGAATTCTCTTCAAGTACTAGTTGTAGATGATGAACCAGCAATCCGCCAGGTAGTCGCAGCCCAATTGCGTAAGGCAGGTCATTCCGTTGAGCAGGCAGGGGACGGCGAAGCTGCATTCGAAAGGCTGACAAAAGGGGATCTTGATGTCGTCCTGTGCGACATCAAGCTTCCTGGTCTGAGTGGAATAGAGGTTTTGCGTCAGGCACGTGCTACCGGCATCGATACTGCCTTCATAATGATGACAGCTTTCGCCTCGGTGGATACTGCAATCGAGGCAATTAAGGCTGGTGCTGCTGATTATATGATCAAGCCCCTCAACAACGAGGAGTTACTGCACCGCCTGGCAAAAGTAGGCGAACTTGGCGGATTACGCGCGGAAAATCGTGTTTTGCGCAGGTTGGTGCTAGGAGCCAACCAGGAAGTGTTCGGTTTCAATTCCCCGGTAATGCGTGAAATGGAGCACATGGCTGCTAAAGTGGCGCGCACCAACAGCACTGTGCTTATCACCGGTGAGAGTGGAACGGGAAAGGGGGTTGTTGCAAGACTGATTCACCAGCAGAGTCCGCGAGCTGAAGGTCCCTTCATCCCGGTCAACTGTGGGGCCATCCCTGAAAATCTTGTAGAAAGTGAATTTTTCGGTCACACCAGAGGCGCTTTTACAGGTGCGGACAAAGTTAGAAAAGGGCTGTTCCTCGAGGCCAATGGCGGAACCATATTCCTCGATGAAATTGGCGAATTACCCCTCACCCTTCAGGTGAAGATGCTGCATGTGATTGAGGAAAAGGCCGTACGTCCGGTTGGCAGCGAAGTGGCCCGCCCCGTAGATGTTAGGATAATAGCCGCAACAAATCGTGATCTTAGCGAGATGGTTTCCCAAGGGAAGTTTCGCGAGGATTTGTACTTCAGACTAAGTGTTTTTCATATAAACGTCCCGCCTCTGCGCGAACGACGCCAAGATCTCTCCGCCCTGATCAGGTTCCTGCTTCAACGAAATAATCGTCGCATGGGGAGTGGCGGCACACAGGTAACCATTGATTCGGGGGCTGAAGAATTTCTGGTAAATTATGACTGGCCGGGGAATGTACGCGAAATGGAGAATGTAATCGATCGCGCCCTAGTCATGGCTGAAAGCGGTTGCATTACTCTTGCCGACCTACCCCCACAAATCACCAAGATTACTCATTCCTCCACACCGGAAGTCGGGTTCCATCTATCAGGCACATTACGAGAGCAGGTAAAAAAATACGAGGTAGCCATCATCCTCAAAGCTGTAGAAGAGGCTGGCGGAGATCGTCGGGCAGCAGCTCAAAAACTCGATATCGGACTGTCCAGCTTGTACCGCAAGCTAGAAGAATTTGATGGAACCAAACCTCCACAGGAAAATCTCGATAACCAAATCGAGAACCGTGCAGACTGACATTCCCTTCTTTGGCAGTCGGCAAGCCCGGTTTTAACGGCATCCACCTGATTCAAAGTATATGAATATCTGCGCATTCAAAGCAATGCACGTATATAGTGGAACGAGATGGCCCTGCTATTGCAGCTTGAAGCTGCCACTGCTAGAATTATTGAGTCGAATTCAGACCTTAATCCCCGTTACACTTAAAGATATAATCAGGAGAATGTAACGATGAATATAAGTTATCTACGAACATTCCTAAACGGAATATTTATATTTTTCCTGTCGTCCTCGGTTGCGATGGCAGATAATGCCGAAGAAATGGATCGTGCCAATGATTATTATGACAAGCAGGAAATGACGAATGCTGCCGAGCTTTATAAGAAGCTTGCCAAGCAGAACTACTTGCCTGCCATGACTCGACTGGCAGACCTGTATGACTATAGCGAGTTGCATGAAGTGGCAACCGGCTGGTATATCATGGCAGCCTTCCAAGGCGAACCGGGAGGGGCATTTGGCTTGGCTAGAGCGTATGCCAACGGAACGGGGATCAAAAAGGATCCTGATCAGGCATTGTACTGGTACAAATTCTCTGCTGACAAAGGTAATTTTAATGCCGTGACTGTACTGGAGAAAGCTTACCGGGTAGGCGAAAAGTCAGGACTTCCAGTGCCTGCCGATACCAAACAAGCCGATTACTGGAGAACAAAGCAAATTGCCTTGGATGCGATCATAACCAAGGAAGAGAACGCAAAAGTTGAGGCTGAAAGGAAAAAGCGCGAACAAAAGGCAGCTGAAATTAAGAAGGCAGACGAAGAGGCCGCCCTAAAAGCTAAGCAAGGAAAATAAAATGAAATATCCAAGAATGAAATCACATTTTGCAACGACAATGGCTGTTCTGCTGTTAACATTCGCGACAGTGGACGTTTACGCCGGTGATGTTGGCAAGGGAGGCAGAATCTATGCTCAACATTGCGTCATATGTCATGGCGCCGATGGCGTCAACGTCATGCCTGATGCACCCAACTTCGCACAAAGCGAAAGTCTGTTGCGCCCTGATCAGTTCATAATGACTGCGATTAAGGAAGGAAAAAATGCCATGCCTGCCTTTCAGGGCATGCTAAAGGATGAAGAAATCCTTGACGTCATCGCTTACTTGCGTACCTTGGAGAATGGTGGCCCGATGAGACCTTAAGCCAGTGCAAATTATTTGCACCGGCGATCGTACTGGCACTTTCTCCTTTCATTAAATCTACCCCTATCTTATGGAAAACTCCGCACTTTCTTTGCTTTTCTTATTCTGTCTAGCGTGTCTTAGCGTCGCCTGTGCTGAATCGAAGCCCGAGAACATCCCTCTCCCTCGTGTAATAGAGAAGTTCGAAGTAGGTGAATATGTCAATGTAAGGGCACTTCAGATTGAACCAAAGAAAAATGCGCTTTGGGTAGGTACCTCTGTAGGTGTAAACGAAATCGACTTGAATACTTTCAACTTGCGAAACACTTTTACCAGAGACAGTGGCTTAGCAAACGAATATGTTTTCGCAATCACCGTGGATGCAGAAGATTATGTATGGTTTGGGACCAATGCCGGTGGAGTCTCACGCTACCGTGATGGTTCCTGGAAGACATATTTCCCTATGCACGGACTCGCTGACTACTGGGTGTATTCTTTTGCTAGCCAGCGTAACGGTGACTTGTGGATTGGCACTTGGGCTGGAGTCAATCACGTCGACTTGAAAACCATGAAATTCACCACTTACGTGAAGGAATTGATCAACGAATGGGTTTATGGAATTTCTGTAGATAAACAGGATCGAGTGTGGTTCGGTACTGAGGGTGGTGTATCGATGTTTGACGGCAAGACTTGGCACTCTTGGAACCACGAGAATGGCCTTGGCGCCCCTAATTCGAGCAATTTGCCCGCAAGCACGAATACTGGTCTTGGGACACGAATGCGCCACGATTTGAGCATGTTTTCCGGCGATGGAAAATACACATACAATCCAAACTATACGTTCTGTATCCTGGTTTCAAAGGATCAGTCGGTCTGGGCTGGCACTTGGGGTGGAGGGGTAGGCCACTTCGATGGCACCAACTGGCAAAACTACACTACCAAAGATGGCTTGGCGGGTGACATTGTTTACAGCATCGCCCAAGAACCCAATGGCGTTCTCTGGTTCGGAACCAGTGGGGGCATCAGCCGTTTTGACGGAAAAACTTGGCATAACTATACGAAAGAAACTGGCCTGCTTGAAAACCATGTTTATGCGCTTGCCGTAGCACCCAACGGAGATATATGGGCCGGTTCACGGCGAGGCGTGACCCGAATCGGCCGATGAATGGTTTAATGCAAAATTTGAAAATTAACAGTTATCGTCTCTTAAGGGGATTTTTACATGCAACTCAATATTAAATATGTAGCAGCAATCACGGTTATCACGGTGGGTTTAGTAGCCGGAATTTACTCCATGAGCGCCAAGGAGAAAGACCAACCCGCAGCCGAGACAGCTGAACAAAAGGGTTCAGGGTTGCCTGCTGGCCACCCTCCCCTTGGCCAAGAAGCTGCTCTGGCGGGAAAACTCCAGCCTGATCCAGATGCCAAGTTCACTGTTTTCCGAGTTGGCAACAGTAACGTCAAGTCGATATTTATTGATGACAAAATTGTCTGGATCGGCACGTCTGGCGGTGTAATCCGCCATGACACCAGCACAGATCAATACAAAATATTTAATGTTACCAATGGGTTACTATCGAACGGCGTTTTCAGTGTAGGGAAACTTGGCGATAACATTGCCCTTGGCACATATGGTGGCGGTCTTTCCCTATATGACCAAAAACAGGACACTTGGGAGAATCTCAACGTTCCTAATGGCCTTGCAGATGCCTTCATTTACAAAACGCTGAAAGCTACCAACGGAGATATCTGGATTGCAACATGGTCTGGAGCCAACCGGGTTCGAGGCGGCGAGTTGCATGATCGTTCAAAGTGGGATGTATATACCGTAGAAAATACCAATGGTGGTCTGCCGAACGATTGGGTGTACAGCCTGGAAGAAGGCAAGAATGGAGAGATCTGGCTAGCCACAGAGGGTGGTCTGGCACGCTTCAAGGATGACAAGTGGGAAAACTGGAATCATGCTAAAGGAGTAGGTGCTCCTTTCGAAAAGGTAAAGAATGACCCCCAATTCGGCTCAGACCCAGCAAAATTCTCCGAGCATCATGCCAAGCAAAAGATAGAGATGGGGCTAGGCGACACTGGTTCTGCCTTTAATCCCAATTACATCGTCTCAATGGCAGTGGACCATAGCGGAATTGTATGGTGCGGCACATGGGGAGGTGGACTATCACGCTTCGATGGAAAGAAATGGACTCACTACACTATGAGTGATGGCCTGCCGGGCAATCACGTGTTCATGCTACATGTCGATCCTGCAGGCAAATTGTGGATTGGAACCAACAATGGACTTGCAAGATTCGATGATGGCAAATTCAAGATATTTACTACGGACGACGGCCTGTTTTCGAACACGATATTTTCGATGGCAACAGCTCCTGACGGCAGTCAATGGATCGGTAGCTTCGGCGGAGTAACCCATCTGGCAACAGCTCCGAAATAATTCATCTTCCGGCGGCGACGACCGCCAATACTAACCATTAAAAGGGCGCATGATTTTGTCATTCGCCCTTTTTAATGGTTACGCGAAAAACTGAAAAAACGCTAGCTTGTCTCTTTCAGCCAAGTGTCTTTGAGCGTAACAGTACGATTGAATACAAGTCTGTTGGCTGGGCTGTGATCGCGGCGATCCGCACAAAAGTAGCCGAGTCGTTCGAACTGGAATCGAGTTTCAGGCAATGTGTCATTGGCACAGGACTCGATCCATCCCTGGATCGTCGTGAGCGAAGTCGGGTTTAGATAGGTGCAGAAATCAACCTCCTTATCTGCATCCGGTTCCGGTACGGTAAACAAACGGTCATA
>JAHEDW010000045.1 GCA_024641025.1 Gallionella sp. | reverse complement strand
GGGCTGTAGCGCGGAGAAAAATTGGAGCCTTCACCAAACGTCATTCGTTCAGCCGGGCCACCTTCGCCGCCATGCGATAGATTTGCGGACTTCCGCCACGATCCGAGATAAACAGCAGGTATTGCCCATCCGGCGAGAAATTAGGCTCTGTGTCAATCTCTCCGCTAAAAGTGATTCGACGGATTTGACTTCCGTCTGGCCGTATAAGGTAGATCTGCGAGCTTCCGTCGCGCGTCAGCACGACCGCCAGTTGCTTGCCATCCGGTGACCAGGCTGGCGAACTGTTTGAACCACTGAATCCAGCTAGTAATTTGCGCTGATTGGTATACAGCGATTGTATAAACACCACTGCGTGACCAGTCTCGAAGCTGACATAGGCCAGATGACTGCCGTCTGGTGACCAAGCGGGAGACATGATGGGCTGGTTCTGGGAAAGTACAGTCTGTTCGTTGTACCCATCGCTATCGGCCACAACGAGCCTGAAATGTTGGCCCTCACGGTTCACATAAGCTATTCGGGTGCTGAACACACCCTTGTCACCGGTCAGTTTCTCATAGATCAGATCGGCGATGCGATGACCAACTGCGCGTACTTGCCCCTCACTCGCCGAGACCGCCTGACCAGCCAACTCGGTCTGCTTGACCACGTCCAGAAGCCGGAATCTCGCCTCGATGCGTCCGCTTGGCTGAACCGTGACCGAACCTATCACAAGAGCCTCAGCACCCCGCTCCTTCCAATCCGGATAAATGACATCAGCCGGCACGCGCGGAGATTTTCCTTGAGTGTCTACCATACGAAACAAACCGCTTCGCAACAGATCACTCACCACCACATCCTTGATGGTCTGTGCCAGTTTCCCATCCCCGCCAAATGGAACGATCGCTACCGGTATCTGGTTTTCTCCTGCGCCGACGATTTCAATACTCAATTCTGCACTTGCCGCCGAGACTTGCAGCAAAAGCAGCAAGGCGACAAAACTCTGAAATACGCGCAACAACATAAAAACTCCTTTTATTCTACGGGCCTGAACTTCAGCAGTAATACCCTGAACCGGTTGAACATCGCCACATCGGCAGGTAGAGGCAGTGGCTGGGACTTAAGGATGGCACGTTCAACCGCGCTATCATAAGCGGAATTGCCACTGGATTTTTTTAACTCTGCACTCAGCACCGCGCCGCCAGGCAATAGCGTTACGCGAAACAATGCTGAAGCATCGTCACGCACATCCGGCGGCATAACGACATTGCGGCGAATCTTTGCGGTGATCTTTGCAGTATATTCATTCACCATCGCGTCCAATGCAGCATCCATTGCTGCCTTTTCGCGCTCAGCCTGCTCGGCACTTTCAAGCGCGGCCTGTGCCGCCAACTGCGCCTCTCGTTCGATAGCAAGACGCTCACGAAGTATTGCTTGTTCCAACTCCTTTTCCTGTTGAATCTGCTGAATTGTCTTGGTCTCGGCCTTCTTCTCAGGTTTGGTTTCGACTTTCTTCTCTGGCTTGACGTCGACGGGCTTGGTTTCAGGTTTCTTTTTGTCTTTTTTATCCGGCAATACGATATCCGGTTTGGTCAATGCCGGTTTCGCAGGTCGAGCCGGTTGCAATGGTGGTGCTGGTGGCGCTGGTGGCATGACTTCGGTTACCTTGGGCTCAATCGGTGGAGCAATTTCAACATTCGGCAAGCTGCGCCACAACTCAACACTCACTGCCCTGACTGGTTGTGTCTGCCAAGTAAAGCCAAAATACAGCAGCGAGAAAAACGCCAAATGAACTGCCAAGGCCAGCAACCCGGCAGGGAATCGGTATGGGTCATATGAGATAGTCGCGTTCATTCCGCTTTCAATTTTGTCAGCAAACCCACTTTCTCGATGTTTTGCTGCTGAAGCAAATCCATTATGTTGACGACCTCTTCGTAACGCACGCTCTTGTCAGCGGAAATGACCACCGCTTGCTTCGCCTGCTCACCTTTTCTGGCTTTCAAAAACCTGATCAAGTCATCACGAGATACACCCAACTCCATGCCGCCCTTTGCATGATCTCTCAATGCAAGCGAACCGTTCTTCTTGATAATTACCTCCAACGGTGCGGGAGAGGTTTCAGACGATTTGCCAACTTGGGGCAGATCGATCTGACTGGGGTTCATCAGGGGCGCTGTCACCATGAAGATCACCAGCAACACCAGCATCACGTCGATATAAGGCACGACGTTGATCTCGTTCATCATGCGATTATTAGGTCGGCGGTTACTGCTCATGGCTGGCGTTGCAACACATTGGAAAATTCTTCAGTGAAGCTGTCGAAGCGACTGGACAATCGATTTATATCATGTGCATAGCGGTTATAGGCTACAACTGCGGGGATCGCTGCAAACAAGCCCATCGCAGTGGCAACCAGTGCTTCAGCGATGCCCGGTGCGACATGGGCAAGCGTTGCCTGGCCAACGTTCGCCAGCCCGCGAAACGCGTTCATGATTCCCCACACAGTACCGAACAATCCCACATAGGGGCTGACCGAGCCGACTGAAGCCAAAAACGCGAGATGTGATTCCAGCCTGTCCATCTCACGCTGATAAGTTGCACGCATCGCTCGTCGCGTTCCCTCCATCACCGCACTGGCATCCATTCCCTGCTGTTTTTTCAGCTTTACGAACTCGACAAAACCTGCAACGAAGATACGCTCCAATCCACCCTTCTCATGCCACGCACCTTCTTTCGAATACTTGAACAATTCATTGAGGTTCTGGTTGTGCCAAAATTCTTCCTCGAATTCTTCAGTCAGCTTGGCTTCCCTACGTATCGCGAACAACTTGATGAAGATATACCACCATGACAACAACGACACTGCCAACAGCAGGCCCATCACTAACTGCACAAGCAAACTGGCGTTGCTGATGAGATGTATGAACGACAAATCTGCGGTTACTTCCATTCCACTTTTCCTTCCTTATTTTCTCCATTGTTCGCGTAACATTTCCGGCACACTTACCGGTTTGAAGCTTTTGATCGAGATACTCACCAAATGTACTTCCGCTTCAACCAATACTTCATCGTTACGCAGAACGGCCTGCAGAAGGGTGACTCGACTGCGGCCGATATCCTTGATCTGCGAGGTGACGACCAGCATATCATCCAGCAGAGCGGGTTTCAGGTAATCGAGCTTAAGCGATCGCACCACGAATACCACGCCAAATTCCTTCATCAATCCGGCATTGCTGTGGCCATACGTGCGCAGCCACTCTGTCCGCGCGCGCTCCATAAAGTTCAAATAATTGGCGTGATAGACCACACCGCCTGCATCTGTATCCTGGAAATACACGCGTACTGGTAGCGAAAATATCCCGCCCTTATTCATCCAGCAAATCCCGGTTGGCCGGATTATTGGAAACAGTCAACCCGAAATGCCGGTATGCGATCGCGGTGGCCATTCGTCCGCGCGGAGTACGTTGCAGATAACCCTGCTGGATCAGATAAGGCTCCAGCACATCCTCGATGGTATCGCGCTCTTCGCCGATGGCAGCAGCAAGATTATCAAGTCCAACCGGGCCACCAAGGAATTTTTCGATGACGGCAAGCAATAATTTTCTGTCCATCACGTCTAATCCACAGGAATCAACATCCATCATGGTCAGTGCAGCGTCAGCCACCTTTCGGTTCGCATCGCCTTTGGCCTTAACATCGGAAAAGTCCCTGACGCGACGCAGCAAGCGGTTAGCTATTCGTGGGGTACCGCGCGACCGGTTGGCGATCTCCAATGCGCCATCGACGGTCAAGTTCATTTCAAGCAATTTAGATGAGCGCATCACGATGCGCTGCAATTCCTGGGGTGTATAGAACTCTAGGCGCGCGATAATACCGAAGCGGTCACGCAAAGGATTGGTCAACATGCCGGCACGAGTCGTCGCTCCAACGAGGGTAAATGGCGGCAGGTCGAGCTTCACTGAACGAGCTGCCGGACCTTCGCCTATCATAATATCGATCTGGTAGTCCTCTAGCGCAGGATAGAGTATCTCTTCAACCACTGGAGACAGGCGGTGGATCTCGTCGATGAACAATACGTCATTCGGTTCGAGATTGGTCAACAGCGCAGCAAGGTCGCCTGCACGTTCCAGCACCGGTCCGGAAGTATGCCGCAGGTTAACGCCCATCTCGCGCGCGATGATCTGCGCCAGCGTGGTTTTGCCCAAGCCGGGCGGCCCGAATAACAGCACATGGTCGAGCGGCTCTTTGCGTTGCTTCGCAGCTTGTATGAATATTTCCAGTTGCTCGCGTATTTTTTCCTGCCCGACATATTCGTCGAGCTGTTTAGGACGCAGTGCGCGTTCTTGTGCCTCTTCCTGCTTTGAAACTGGAACAGGGGAGCTCAAACGTGGTTCGCTCGATAGATTGTCAGTATGGATCATGTACTTGAGTAATTACTTTTCTTGCTTCATGTTCAGGATGATAAGTTGGGCAACATCAGGCTTTTGACAATAGCTTCAGCGCTTGGCGGATACCTTCGGAAACACTGATATCTTTAGGTAACTGTTTCATCGCCCAGTCAGCCTCTTTCTCGTTGTAGCCTAATGCCAACAATGCGTTGACGATATCATTGCCGGATGATGGAACAGGTGCTCCTCGTACCCCGGTTGCGCCGCTGATCACGAATTTTCCTTGCAGTTCCAGCAACAGTCGCTCGGCAGTCTTCTTGCCAACCCCGGGAATCTTCGTAAGCCTCCCTACTTCCTTGTTCGTCACTGCAAGCGCCAGATCGTTCAGGCTCAAGCCAGATAAAACTGACAGTGCCAGTCTGGGGCCGACGCCGCTGATCTTGAGCAATTGGCGGAATGCAACTCGTTCCTCATTGCTGAGGAAGCCATACAGTAAGTGTGCATCTTCGCGCACGATAAGTTGTGTATGTAGCTCAACTTTTTCATTCAGTACCGGCAAGTTATAGAACGTGCTCATTGGCACATCTAGCTCGTAGGCCACACCTTGCACATCAAGCAATATCTGCGGAGGGTTCTTCTCCAACAATATCCCAGTCAACCTGCCAATCATTTAATTACCTCTAAAATCCAATGCGCATTCTGACAGGGTCTTAGCACGATCCTTGCACCGAACCCATCTTGCATTATTATCTCTTTATGCGCTCCATGCGCCCTGCACTCGAACTTCTCACCATGATCGACAAGGATAGCCATCAGACCAATCTACCTCTTTTCATTCGATACCCTGCCATCGCCTGCATCCCAACCCCCTGACCACCGTGCGCATGACAGATCGCGCAGGCCAAGGCATCTGCCGCATCCGGCCCGGGAAGGCCTGAAAGCCTCAGCAGGCGCTGCACCATCTGTTGAACTTGCTCCTTTTCTGCATGACCGTTGCCGACAACAGCCTGTTTCAACTGCAATGCGGTGTATTCAGCAACTGGCAGATTTGCCAGTACGGCTGCACAGATCGCAGCGCCACGCGCCTGTCCGAGCTGGAGCGTGGATTGCGGATTAATATTGACAAATACTTTCTCAACCGCAACTTGCTGCGGATTATGCTGCGCGATCACCTCACCCAGAGAATTCAATATTACCTTGAGACGCTCTGCCAAATCTCCATCAGGTGTCTTGATAGAACCGCTGGCGACGTAAGTTAACTGCTGGCCTTGCTTATCAAGTACGCCAAAGCCCGTAATTCTCAAACCAGGATCGATTCCTAAAATACGCAACTTATTCCTCTATTACCGCTGTCGTATATACCTCCTGCACATCGTCGAGGTCTTCCAGGGCATCGATCAGTTTCTGCATCTTTACAGCGTCGTTGCCAGTAAAGACCACCTCATCGGTCGGCTTCATGATCACTTCCGCGAATTCAGGCTTATAGCCCGCCTCATCCAAAGACTGCTTCACATTCACGAAGTCATGGGGTGCAGTTATAACTTCAATGCTGCCATCATCATTGCTGACGATGTCCTCCGCGCCGGCATCCAGTGCGACTTCCATCAAGCCGTTCTCATCGGTACCGGGAGCGAAGATCATTTGTCCGCAATGCTTGAACAGGAACGATACGGAACCGTCAGTGCCCAGATTGCCACCATTCTTCGTGAACGCATGACGCACATCGGCAACGGTGCGCGTCTTATTGTCAGTCAAGCAATCCACCATCACTGCCGCACCGTTGATGCCATAGCCCTCGTATCGCAATTCCTGGTATTCCACACCTTCAAGTTCTCCGCTACCCCGCTTGATGGCACGTTCGACATTATCTTTGGGCATATTGTTGGAATATGCCTTGTCCATTGCAAGACGTAAGCGCGGATTGCCAGCCGGATCTCCGCCCCCCAACCTTGCCGCAACGGTAATTTCCTTGATCAAACGGGTGAATATCTTACCCCGCTTGGCATCCTGCTTGCCCTTGCGGTGCTGAATGTTCGCCCACTTGCTATGACCTGCCATGCTTGTCTCCAGAAAATTTTCCGCGATGGTATCATCTAGGCCGTTGCAACCCAAGTAAGTCCAAATATGACCGAATCCCTGCTGATCGCCAAGAACAACCAGCATGAGGTATACCTTCTGCCGCAAATGGCCAACCGTCACGGGTTGATCACAGGTGCGACCGGGACAGGCAAGACTGTCACGCTACAAACACTGGCGGAATCTTTCAGTCGCATCGGCGTCCCGGTGTTCCTCTCCGACATCAAGGGTGATCTGTCAGGCCTCAGCAAAGCTGGCGGCGGCAATCCCAAGGTGACGGCTCGCGCAGAGTTGCTCAAGCTTGAAGACTTTTCCCATCGGCCTTTCCCGGTAACCTTCTGGGATGTGTTCGGCAAGTTGGGCCATCCACTTCGCGCTACCGTATCCGACATGGGACCGTTGTTGCTGGGGCGCATGCTGAATCTCAATGAGGTGCAGCAAGGGGTGATGTCGCTGGTATTCAAGATCGCCGATGACAACGGGTTAATGCTGCTCGACCTGAAGGATCTGCGTGCGATGGTGCAAAATGTCGGTGAAAACTCCTCTAAATTCACCACCGAATATGGCAATATCTCTGCCGCAAGCATAGGCGCGATTCAGCGCGGCCTGCTTCAGATCGAAACACAGGGCGGCGAGAGTCTGTTCGGTGAACCGATGCTCGACATCTCTGACCTGATGCAGACTGACAGCAACGGCTATGGCATGGTCAACATACTTGCCGCCGACCAACTAATGACATCGCCCAAGGTTTATTCGACGATGTTGCTTTGGCTACTCTCTGAACTGTTCGAGAATCTGCAGGAAGCAGGAGACCTTCCCAAGCCTAGGCTAGTGTTCTTTTTTGACGAGGCGCACTTGCTGTTCAGCGATGCACCGACCGCATTACTCGACAAGATCGAGCAGGTAGTGCGCTTGATTCGCTCAAAAGGCGTAGGTGTGTATTTTGTCACTCAGAATCCTGCGGACGTACCTGACAAGGTGCTAGGACAACTCGGTAATCGTGTGCAGCATGCGCTACGCGCTTTTAGTCCCCGCGACCAGAAGGCGGTGAAGGCTGCGGCCCAAACGATGCGTGACAACCCTTCGCTGGACGAGGAAGCGACAATCACCGAACTCGGCGTAGGTGAAGCGCTAGTCTCCTGTCTGGATGAGCATGGCCGCCCTGGTATCGTCGAGCGTGCACTGATCGTCCCACCTCAAGCGCAAATCGGTCCGATAACCGAGTCCGAACGCCAAGCCATCATTCGAGGCTCACTACTCTCAGGGCACTATGAAAAAGCCATAGATAGAGAGTCCGCTTATGAAATCCTCAAGGCTCGTGCCAGTGAAAAACTCGCCGAAGCTGCTGCTTCGAAAACACCTCAAGTGCCCGAACGTATCAGCGGTGATAATGGAGGCGACATTTTGGGCGGAATTTTTGGAAAAAGCGGCGGCGCTTCCAGTAGACGCGAAGGTGTAGGCGAAGCTTTCGTCAAGAGTGCAGCCCGCGCGATCGGATCGACAGTCGGACGACAGATCATCCGCGGCGTTCTTGGATCCTTAATGGGTGGGCGAAAATAAATCTAGACAACCTGATACATATTAGACGAGTGACGCATGATGAAAACGATATTGATTGCCAATCCCAAGGGCGGCTGCGGGAAAACCACTCTCTCGGTCAACATCGCCGGGTACTTGGCAAATCGCGGAAAACCCGTGGCGCTTCTCGACATGGATCGACAGCAATCCGCCGCCTTGTGGTCCGAAACACGTCCGGATGATCTGCCACCAGTTAGCACATTGAAATTCAACATGGCGCAGTCCAGTCCATACAAATGGCTGGTAGTGGATTCTGCTGCGGGATTATCAGGGAGCAATCTAGCCCATTCCCTGATAAACAGGGCAAGCTATATCATCGTGCCGATCACCCCTTCTCTTTTCGATCTGCATGCAAGCCGCGATTTTCTACAAGCTCTCCTCGAGGAAAAGAAAGTGCGCAAAAGCCGATGCCATATCGGCGTCGTCGGAATGCGCATGGATTCACGCACCCGTGCAGCCCAAGCTTTGGAATTCTTCCTGTCCAGCCTGGATCTTCCGGTACTGGCTCACCTTCGGGAGACACAAGTGTATGTGAATGCCGCTTTTGAGGGGAAATCCTTGTTCGACTTGCCACACCACCTTGCCGAGCGAGATCTTGATCAATGGTCGCCCTTACTGGGTTGGCTGGAGAAGGCTTGATTTTTTCTCAGCCCTGATCGCTTCACACATTGACAGATATTTCAAAGTGCCGTTTTCTGATCAAGAACCATTAAGTGCCCGCACTGATCTGATTCTCGAATATACCGTCACGTACGTTGCAACTGAGTGTGACAAGCAGAGCGCGTACCGGCAGACCAGTCATCCTGAGGAGGCCGCACAGGCCAAATAAGCATGTCCAGTTAAACCGGATCAGTAGACGCGATTCAAGACCGCTGCACGACAGCAATTACAAGTCAAAGCGAATGATGCGGTAAAACCCAGAAAAGATATTCTCGACATGCGGTTCACCAGACATGTGCTTGCCGTTCTGGCTGAGTGCATCGTTAAATATTCCGACGGCATCCTCTTTCCAGAAACCCTGCAGAAATGGTTCAAGACGACCGAGCAGCCAGCGAAACGGAATGAAGCGATATAACCAATGATGTCGTGGCGTCGAACCATATTCGGTGAGCAATACTGAACCACCAGGACGCACAACACGCGCTACTTCCGCATACGTTCTTCGACGTGCTTCGGGAGGCATCTCGTGGAGCAGGAAGAATACGACCACCTGATCGAAGGCATCGTCAACGTAACCCAGATTTTCTGCATTCATTCTGGCGAGATGACAGCGGCCAAAGAAAGACTGGACCTTTCCACGAGCCAACCGCAACTGCCCAGTGGATATGTCGCAAAGATGAATCTCATTCCCGGTACCAGACAACAATGAAGGGGTAAGCTTGCCGTACACGCAAGTAAGCTGAAGCACCTTGGTTCCCGGCCTACCCTCGACTTGCGCCAGCGTTCGGCCAAGCAGCTTGTCATACTGGCCGAACAAGATAGCGTTAATGACTTTCTGGTGATCAAAGAACCAGATGCCCCACTGCCACAGATATGCCCACCAGTAATAACGAGCGAGATACTCCGGAACACCGTCTAGGAATTTTTTATATAAGGCCATGTTACCGGAAGCTATGACAATTGACTTACCCGGGATAATTCATCGACATATCAAGCAATTACTCTTGAATACCCGTTAGCATGACCAAGTGATTCATCAGTCAAACTGATGCCATTTGTTTTCAGAAAGTCTTGTTACGTTTGCTTTGCTCTATCTCTGCCCTGAGATTATTCATGCAGATGGACAGCTTGCCTGCTTCCTGATTGCTGATCTGTCGATCAAACTGGAATATCTCATCGGGTCCAATGTCACTTCTATTCAAGCCTACCTTGAATCTCTCTTGCGAGATTGCGAGCAATAGATCAACCGTGCCAGCAAATTCTGTCGTCGCCATATAGGCATCATTATGCGAAGCCTTGCCGTCTTGATAAACCAACGGTTGGTCACCCGAGTCTGGCTGTATCCAAGCCTTGCGGATCTGTCCGATACTTGAATATGTGGTCGATCCGTCTTGTGGAACAAGAATCCCGTCTTTCATGTCCATTTTTCTTGCCACCACCTTGACCACACCGAACGTGACCCCTGGTTCCTTCATGAACACGGTGATAAGTATATTGAGCGCAAGGTCTTGATTGGTCTCTCCGGTAATTCTGAGACCGCAACCGGTTTGACGACCCCCGCTGGAATATTCGACGGATGTAAGTTTCTGCTGCAAAGGAACCACCACAACTGAAGTCGCGGAGAATGCTTCAACAGAGAATAAAGCTGTAAGGAACAAAACTACATACTTCATATCTTCTCTCCTTCAGGACATCCCGGATGAATTTCCATGATTGCGCGATCCTCCAACCAACTCAGCTGAAACTTTGCTCCACATCAGACGTTGAAGCGAAAGTGCATTACATCTCCATCCTGCACCACATACTCTTTACCTTCAACACGCATCTTGCCGGCATCTTTTGCGCCCTGTTCACCTTTGTACTTCACGAAATCATCAAATGAAATCACCTCGGCACGGATGAACCCCCGCTCAAAGTCATTGTGGATCACGCCTGCTGCTTGAGGTGCAGTATCACCTTTATGTATGGTCCATGCGCGCACTTCTTTCACCCCGGCAGTAAAATAGGTTTGCAGGCCAAGCAGGTTATAACCGGTACGGATCAGGCGGTTCAAGCCAGGCTCTTGTTGACCAATGGCGTCCAGGAAATCTTTCTTATCTTCGTCTGAAAGCTCAGCAATCTCTGCCTCCAGGGCAGCACAGATCGGCACTACCGGCGCGCCCTCCTTCGCTGCGAACTCTTCCA
Organism: Gallionella sp.; assembly: GCA_024641025.1. GTDB lineage: Bacteria > Pseudomonadota > Gammaproteobacteria > Burkholderiales > Gallionellaceae > Gallionella. Next base: position 7,517 of record JAHEDW010000045.1, on the reverse strand, counting down.
GGCGGGCCAGCAATGGATTGTTCTCAAATCCATCTTCTGCGACGTTTGCAACATACATTGCTGGCTTGACGGTCAGCAGACACAGCGGCTTGAGCTGCAAGAGCTGATCGGCATCCAGCTTCATCATGCGTGCCGGCTTACCCTGGTCGAGGTGCGCTGAGAGCTGTTCCAGCAAGACACCAAATTTTACTGCTTCCTTGTCGCCAGATTTTGCCAGTTTGCCATTGCGCTGCTGTGCCTTCTCAACTGTGGCAAGGTCGGCCAGTGCAAGTTCCGTGATGATTGTTTCAATATCGGAGACCGGGTCGATCTTGCCGGACACATGGATCACGTTGTCGTCTTCGAAGCAACGAACCACATTAACGATACCATCGGTCTCGCGGATGTTTGCAAGAAACTGGTTGCCTAACCCTTCTCCCTTGGATGCGCCTGCGACCAACCCGGCGATATCGACGAATTCGGTAATCGCATATTGCATACGCTGCGGCTTTACGATCTCGGCTAATGCAGCCATCCTTTTGTCAGGCACCTCGACGATACCAACGTTCGGCTCGATAGTACAGAACGGGTAATTCTCAGCCGCAATCCCTGCCTTAGTCAGCGCATTGAAAAGGGTAGATTTGCCCACGTTAGGCAGGCCGACGATTCCGCATTTCAAACTCATATTTTTTCCTTGTACATTAATCCCTCCGGAGAATCCGTTACGGACACCAGTGGTTCATGGATGCTTTAAGCGGTAAGCGCTATGCACTATGCAATTTCAACATCGCCGCCTCGATCTTTCCTTCAATGATCAGGTGGGCAACGCTTTGAGCCTTGCGCATTGCAGCATTTATCAGATCCAGCTCTTCGCTGCGCGGGTTGTTCAGGACATAGTTTGAAACAGCGTTTCGGTCCCCAGGATGGCCGATTCCCAACCGCAAACGCCAAAATTCCTTAGTACCGAGACGAGCGATGATGTCCTTCAGCCCGTTGTGACCACCATGCCCGCCTCCCATTTTCAAGCGTGCCACACCTGGTGGCAAATCCAGCTCGTCGTGTACTACCAGCATTTCTTCAGGCGCTATCTTGTAGAACTGAACCAACTCTCCGACAGCCCGTCCGCTTGTATTCATGAAGGTCTGTGGTTTGAACAGGAACAACTCATGCCCATGCAATTGACCACGGACCATCAGGCCGTGAAATTTCGCCTCGTTCCTGAAGTCGAGCTTTTGTGCTTGCGCCAACTCGCCAACCCACCAGAAACCAGCGTTATGCCGAGTGGCTTCGTATTCTCGTCCGGGATTGCCCAAACCTACAATCAAGCGTATCTCAGTCATGCCATCTTCATCACAGAGTCAGAATAAAAAACCCGCCATGCCGGTTACAGCCATGGCGGGTTTTGCAAGAATGAGTCCTTGCTTACTTCTTGCCTTCCTTTGCCGCCGGAGCAGCAGCTGGCGCTGCAGCCGGGGCCGAAGCGGCTGGTGCCGCTTCGGTCTCAGCCGCGGCTTCAGCTTCAATCATTCCGCGCGGCACTTGCACAACAGCAACCACAGCCTCGGAAGTATGTCCACCGTGTGCAGCAATCTCAACACCGTTTGGCAGCTTCAAGTCAGAAACATGCACGGAATGCCCCAGTTCAAGCTTGCCCAGATCCGCTTCTATGAATGCTGGCAGGTCCTTTGGCAGGCAGGTTATATCCAGTTCGTGAATCACGTGACTGATCTTGCCACCACCAAGTTTTACACCAGGTGCGATTTCTTCGTTGATAAAATGCAACGGTACCTTGATATGCATCTTTTTCTTCGCATCAACGCGCTGAAAGTCGATGTGCTGCACCTGCTGGCGGAAAGGGTGCATCACAAAGTCACGCAGCAGCACCGGTTCCTTCTTACCATCCAGATTCAAAGAAAGAATGGAAGCGTGGAAAGCCTCATTGCGCAGTTTGTAGAAAATATCGTTATGATCCATCTCGATCAGGTTTGTATCACCCACGCCATACACAACACCTGGCACACGGCCGGTGTTACGCAGACGGCGGCTCGCACCCGTTCCTTGCGCCTTACGAATTGTTGCATTGATTTCGATTGTCATCTCACTTCTCCAAAAAACAGAATCATCCGCGACCAGATGATCCTTGTGTTGCAACAGTCAACATGACTGCCGCTAATTCATAGCTGTATGCCCTATTCAGTAAAAAGTGAACTCACTGACTCTTCACTATTGATACGGCGTATCGTCTCTGCGAGTAACTCTGCAGTACTTAGCTGACGTATACGCTTGCAATTGCGTGCTGCCTCGTTCAAAGGGATGGTATCGGTAACGACCAGTTCATCCATCGCAGATTTATCGATTCGCTCGATCGCAGGCCCGGACAGAACAGCATGTGTACAATATGCAAGCACCCGGGATGCGCCCTTTTCCTTCAGTGCATTTGCTGCCTCGCAAAGCGTATTGGCGGTATCCACCATGTCATCCATGATCAAGCAGGTACGCCCTGCCACATCTCCGATGATGTTCATTACTTTCGCCACACCCGGCTTGGGTCGACGCTTGTCAATAATCGCCAAATCAGCCTCAAGTTGCTTCGCAAGGGCGCGGGCACGTACGACACCACCCACATCCGGCGATACCACGATCAGGTTGGGGTAATCATGCTTCCACACATCGGACAACAAAATCGGGCTGGCGTAGATATTGTCAACCGGAATATCGAAGAAACCTTGAATCTGATCGGAGTGCAAATCCATTGTCAGCAAACGATCCACACCCGCACTGGCAAGCATGTCAGCAACCAGTTTGGCGGTTATCGCGACACGTGCCGAGCGCAGACGGCGATCTTGGCGTGCATAGCCGAAATATGGCATTGCCGCGGTTATCCGTCCTGCCGAAGCGCGTTTCAGCGCATCCACCATCACCAGCACTTCCATCAAATTGTCGTTGGTCGGCGCACACGTCGATTGCAGCACGAACACGTCCCTGCCACGCACATTCTCAAGCAACTCGACCATCACCTCGCCATCGGAGAATCGTCCGACTTTGGCGCGACCTAGATGGATGTTCAAATGCTGCGTAACCGCTTCAGCGAGCTTGCGATTGGCATTGCCGGTGAACACCATCAATCTGTCATAGGACACGTGCAACCCCTCACAGAAACAAAAAAACAGCCAAAGCCATATCGAGGCTTCGAACTTTCATTTCGCCCCTATGAACCTGCGACGAAACTACTTTATTGGCTGGGGAGGCAGGGATCGAACCTGCGAATGCCGGAATCAAAATCCGGTGCCTTACCACTTGGCGACTCCCCAAAAACTATTATTCAGGCACCCAATCATGCAACGGATGCCTTGCCAATCCTTTTGCCACAACACCACGCATTTCTTGCGGTATCAACTGCATCACTTCCTCGGCATCTTTGCGATTGGCAAATTCGGCAAAAACACATGCTCCTGAACCGGTCATCATTGCTTTACCGAAATTTCCGAGCAAGGATATGTAACGCGCCACTTCCGGGTACAGATCGCATACCACCGACTGCAGATCGTTGCGAAGTGGCTGCTCTGTCTGCCCCTTTAAAAGGGCGCGCATTGTGATGGAAACCGCATCCCGTGTCAATTCTCGGCTGGCAAAAATCTGTGCCGTCGGCACCTGCACAGGCGGAAACAGCACCACGTACCAAGCCTCTGCCAATGGGTAAGCTTGCAGTTTCTCGCCCACTCCCTCTGCAAAAGCATTTTCCCCGAACACGAACACTGGTACATCTGCCCCCAATCGCAAACCCAGGCGCATCAAATGCCCACGAGAAAGGCCCAGAGACCACAAGCGATTCAACGCGATAAGTGTTGTTGCAGCATCTGAACTGCCCCCGCCCAATCCTCCACCCATCGGGATGCGTTTTTCGACTGCAATATCGACGCCAAGCTTGCAACCGGTCTCGGCTTGTAGAAGGCGTGCCGCATGTACACAAAGATCTTGTTCCTCGGCTACGCCTTCGATGCTGTTGGTTCGATGGATTTCACCGTCTTTGCGCATAGTTAAGTGCAGGGTATCGTGCAAATCGATGAAACGGAACAGGGTTTGCAGCAGGTGGTAGCCGTCAGGTCTTTTCCCGATTACGTGGAGAAACAAATTAAGCTTGGCTGGTGCGGGACAAGTAAGTTTCATCAGGCGATTCTCATTGCAGATTCCATTCCCACTCATCGATCAGTAATCTAATTTTCAGATCCTCATGATTCAATAGCATACGGGATGGCAGGCTGTCGGCAGCCTCACCTGAATATTGCAAATAGTTTATTTCCCACCCAGATTGATTTAGTACGCTGATACGGCCAGCATCATCCCGTTCCACTTGTGCGGCACGATCGTTGTCCTGCATCCCTAGCACCCACTGATGCAGTCCATCCAGTGGAAGATGCCATCCCAACACCTGTTCCATCAGGGATTCTGCATTTCTGGCCTGGTAGTGCCCATCACCATCATCCAGTGTTGCACTTTCAGCATCACGATAAACGCGCGCTACAGTTTTTCCAAGAGGTGCGAACATCAATATCTCGTCAGAATCAACTCGATGCGTCCAGCGCAGACCGGCGGAATGCTGCCTGCCTTGGTGATCTATCGAAAGGCGCCCGTTCAGCGCAAAAGATTTCGCTGCTGACTGATCAGGCCGTGCGACCGACACCGGACTCGGTTGCAGCAAGGCACAACCACTCAATAATAAAGCAAAACAAACCGGGAACCCGTGCACGAAAAACCGAATTAACATGAAAATATTTCTTTTGCGGTTAATGTTTAAAAATCGTATGCACGCACTTTCAGCCTGTATTGGCAGATTTACAGCAAAGACTCCGGAATGCATATTATCTAGTATGCCTACTCAAAACAGACTGGATATGACGCAAGTACTGCAAGTGTGGGCCCAAGCCATTGCCATGTTTTACGTTACCGTTATAGATTGAGTCGCCAACGCGAATCAGCGGTCTACCAAACAGCTGCTCTGGGTTCGCGGTATTCACCAAATAGGGCTCGAACAAGAATGGCGCGTCGATGCTTACCTTTTCGGAGTCGACAGTTTGGTCTGCCAGCAACCTCAGGATGGCCCCTGTTCTTTCGTCAAGTGAAGTACTGAATGCCTCGGTTTCCAGGGCTTCCGAAAGTTGCATCGGAAAGGAATGGTTATTGCACAGATACTCGTACTCGGATTTTTTCAGGTCAACGATAACGATTACCTGGTTGATCGTCGCCTGCATGGTACCTGGCCAGACGTAATACTTGTTGTCATCATTGTGCTGTTTGATGTAGTTCAAAAGCATCTCATAAAGCCTGGCAGGGATGTGAATTAGCTTCAGCAACGCCAGTTTGATCGGCTTACCCTCATAAAGGGGAAATAGCAGGTTCTTGTACGCCCCCAGGGTGACATGGCTGTTATGTGAGCCCAGATGGATCTTTATGCCGTAAGGGGAGATCTTGGCATCGTTGCTGCCCAGAATTCCTGTCTCGATGTCGTGGCGCACGGAGATCTGGTCTTGAGTTTCAGGCCATTGAGGTGGCAGGAACCGGTTTCCAGACGCATCAAAGACCAGATGAACTGAACTGTCTCGAATGAAAGAAAGATCCGGCTTCTCAGCAAACAGGAATTTCACCCCAAGTCGTCGGCAAGAAAGTAACAGCAGCGTCTCCAAGACATTAATGGTGCAGCCTATATATGAACCTTCGCCTATCCTGCTGAAGACATCCGTCAGGGATTTCTCGACCAACCCTCGCAAAAGCCCAACTGGGATATTGGTGATCCAGTCTCGTTCATATGGCAATTTATGATGCAGGGATGACACACGATTTTCTAAAACCAGCACATTTACTTCTGACTTCAGTGCCAGCTTCAATGCACTGGCCAATACCAGACCAGCAGGCCCGGCGCCGACAATTACCAGATTTAATTGGCCTTGAGAAAAAAATGTGGAGATACCTTGTTGGTATTCGATTTCTGTCAAGTTTGAAAAATTGTCTTGTGCAAGGGCAGGTGTATTCAGCAGCGACAACGCTTCAAGCGCGGCATATTGAATCGACGGATCTTCCAACTGCACGATGCGTGATAGATGATCGTTCGCTGCTTGAACAATATCTGTGGATTCCGTGCAGGTTTGCCAACTTGTCGCACGTCGTCGAACGGGAAGCCTGTCAATACTGCTGTCGATATATTGGTAGTCGATCAGCGCGGTAAATAGCCATCCTCGAATGCTGGCGATATTGGCATAGTGATCATTCAATATCTCCCGCACAGATTTTTCCAGTGAGGCATCTTGTCCGGAAAGTGAGTGGTCTGCGGGCGACTCATTCCCACCTTTTCGCAATGCCACAAGGTAACCCATGGCAGGTTTACCCAGGTTCATGCGGATCGCTTCAGGCTGGAAATGAACTGTATGGTAGCCATACCGGTCAATCAGCGCACGCAAGTAATCTGCATGATGTGTATAGCGCCCGGTAGTTTCAAGTTTGTAGCCTTGAGCTGTATCAGCCTTGGTTTCTTCAGTAGAAAAAACAAATAATCCCTCGGGACGCAATACACGTGAGATTTTTGCGAATACCTCCGACAAGTCTCCAATATATACAAACACATCTGCCGCCAGAACCATATCGAAAGTGCTGTCTGGCGTACGATCCAGGAAACCAACCACATCTTCGGCATGCAATTCGGTGTATACGTTTTTTTCACGTGCTTGATCTAGCATTTTCTGTGACAAGTCAACACCCACCATTCGTGTCGCCAGCTCCTGCACCGCGATCCCGCTCAGTCCTGTTCCACAACCCAGATCCAAAATCTCATATCGCCTCTGCGGATCCAATTGAGCCAGAAACGCGCGCATCTTGCTTGGGATGTCATAGCTCATTTCATGCTGCAAATGATGTTCAAACCTATCCGCATAACCATCAAACAAATCTCTAACGTAGTCTGGTTGAGCGCGATCTGTGCTTCGGTTCTCAATGGCACTGAGCATATGTGTTGCACTGACATCAGCAGGGTTTATTTCAAGTACGCGCCGATAAGCTGCTGCTGATGCCTCGTGTTGCTCTGCCACCAGAAGCAGGCCAGCATAGTGAAGTTGTGCGTTACCGTATTGAGGATCGAGTTCTGTGGCAGCTTTGGCATGATGCAAAGCAGTAGTGACATCACCACCGGCCGCAAGCAAACGTGACAGTTGGAAATGTGCTTGCACCTGCTGGGGATTGCTCTGCAGGACAACCTTGTACTGGGCTATTGCGAGGGCCGTCTGATCGCTTCTTTGTAGGGCCTGTGCATAGAAGAACCGGACCTCCATGTTATTCGGCTGTGAGGCAAGGATCCTCTGGCAGGAAGCTGCAGCATTTGGCCAACTCTCTGTCTTTGCATACAGGTCAGCCAGTTTAAAGTGGGCATCAATCCTTTGGGGGTTTCGTCTGATTTCTTCTTGATATAGAAATGCGGCTTCTGCGAATTTTTCCTGGGCCTCGAGAAGATTGCACAGGTTTTGAGTTGCCTCGGGATAATACGGCTTGAGTTG
>JAHEDW010000105.1 GCA_024641025.1 Gallionella sp. | reverse complement strand
ATCCCCAGATGGAACTTGTGGAGCGAAGAATTTGAAGGGCAGCAATCGAAACCGAGGCTAAACCTGATTATTTCGGAGAGTGCAGAATCAATGCTTTTGGTGCTTCGCTTTCAAGTATCTTTACGAATAACCGGCTGGCCTTCATTTTCCAAGTGCGGTCAACGAAATTCCGCAATCGCTCAGCTTTTCAGCACACTAATGCCAGCTCGAGCTATAAACGCATCCTCTGCGCCTGTGACTCCGGACACACCAACTGCACCGACACATTCACCGTCGATCATTACCGGCTCCCCGCCTTCCATGCAGGTCAGATTACCCGGCAAGGACAAGACTGCTGCTTCATTACTGTTGATTCTATCCATGTAGAATTTTGAGGGCCTTCGACCTATCGCTGAGGTATATGCCTTCCCAATAGCGATCTCCATGCTGAGCAATGGCGCATCATCCAACCTCTGCAAAAAGACCAAGTGTCCGCCATCGTCAACTATCGCGATAGTGACTGCTTTGCCGCCCTTCATGGCCTCTGCTTCACAACCAGCAGCAATGATTTTCGCATCAGCAAGCGTCAGATACTTCTTTGATTTCATTTAACTCATATCCTTTATGGCATTATCAACATCCCAACTGCCTATGATATTTCCGCTACGATGCGGACATTCATAATAATGATGCTACTATTTCGTTCAAAAAACAGTTTGTGGCAGGGAATCACGAGAGAATAGTACCGTGTAATGCTGTCCGAACTGACTGATCACCTTGCTGCCCTTTAGCCCCGATTCTTTTGCCATTTCCTGCAATGCAGACAGACTCTCCGGGTAATCGTATGTTTCAACATGAGCACAGGCAGCTTCCAGTTCATCCGCAGGAATCAGAATCCAGCGATCACGCATGAATCTCAAATATTCTTCCAGGTAATCCTTCCGGGTTTGACGCTCTTCCCGCATCACATCTACCATCAGCAACCAACCGTTATCAGATAGGCATCGACCGACCGCCTGGAAAAAACGGGCCTTGTCCTGCAAGGCAAGATGGTGAACGGCGAATCCTGTGAAAATCACGTCCCATTTTCTTTCGGTAGCTTGCAAGCTATCAAGCAACTCGCCATGGGTTAGCACGACCTCGCAGGAGAGGCCCGCAAGAAAACCTCGCGCCTCTGCAAGTGCTGCTTCGGAAAGATCCACCCCATGATAAAGAGCCGGTGGACATTTCAACAGTCCGGGCGCAAGAAAGCGCGCATTCCCACACCCCAGATCAATCATTTGATATCGGTTGCATTCTTTACGTTGTTTCAGGAGATCCTCGATCTTTGCATAGATTTCACGGTGAAACATATAGTTGTACTCCGTTATCAAATCATACAGAGTCCAGGAACGCGCAAAAAATGCAGCCGATTCAGCAGAAATCATAAGTTAGTCAGATATTATCAATTACTGTAGTTGATGATGTTCATTCTTTTAGTCAATGTCTGAATATTCCAAGCTGCTGATCTTTGGTGCACGATCGATTCGATACAAGGCGATCAGAAGGCCAATAGTTGAAATGAACATGAAATGTGGACCGAACAACCAAAAGACCAATGGCACGGTGAAATAATATGCACGCATCCCGATACTGTAGAAATTACCGGCACGGTTTAGATGTGTTGCCACGTGTGCAGGAGTGATCATCTTGTGCTTAAGTTCTAGCGGCACATTGATCATGTATCCTACGTGATTGAAAATCCTGATGGACATAGAGAAGCTGAAGAAGGCAACAAATAAATCCAATAACAGACTGAGTATCTTTACCAGCCAAAGTTCAGGGTGTTTTGCGCCAACCAAGTTCAGCACATGCCAGCTCGTTTGCAATTTGTCACTTTCGCTTAAAGTCAGTACGCCGATGATTAACAGCACGGATGTGGATGCCAGGAATGTGGCGGCCATCGTCGAGTTTCTAAGTGTCTGAACGGCAAGAATGTCCTTTTTATCGCGCATGATGGTTTCGACCCAAGCAGTTCGCGCAATTGTGTTTATTGTTTGAACCGTATAGGTTGGGTTTCTTTTTACTTTTCTGCGCAGGAATAAGTGGTAAATAATGATCAGCAGAACACTCGCTGCGAAGCTGTAAAGATCATATGCGTACTGAAAAGAATCAAAGGGCATGTTTTAATCAGTCAATTATTTGCCTGTAATAATAATCTAATAATATATCCGTATAGACAAGACGAGCTCTCTTTGCAATCAAACTGATTCAGCTAACCGATGGCCAATCCATGAATGGGAAGGGCATCTCTTCGGTGGCAAACGTCTGAAAATCAGCTATCTGCTGCAAGTAACGTCCTAGGCTGCGGCCGAATACAACCAGACGCTCATTGGGCTTATCGCTCAACAGCATGATCACAAATTGAATCACGATGACAATGCACAAAACCGTACCACTTACCTGGAATGCCAAGAACATAAATAACATATACAGGCCTCTCATCCATATGTTCCGCTTGTTATCTGGCATTACAACATCGTCGTTCATGACAAGATCTCCTTTTAATATTTTAACAACTCGAGGTCGACTTGCGCGGCAAGCTCTGAAAGTTTGCTTGAAATCTGAACCTTGTAGACGTGTGACTCATCAAGTTTTCTCAACGATTCGATCAGACGGTCAAGACTTTCAGACGCTTGCGGCGTATTTCATCCAGCTTAACTGCTGGAATGATGCGCTTACCTTCTCGCATTACCTGCTTGATCAGTGTCTGACCATGCTGATGATCTCCTTCCACAGTCACGATATCCGATGACATGCGGCCTTCGCCATCATTTCTGCGAAATACCTGCTTACGCTCGAGCCATGTCTGTTCACCTTCAGAGCGGTTACGACGCGCTTTGCTTGCATACTCTTCGTGCTTGTATGCACAGTCAAAATAGGGAAAGTCGCTCGATGTGTCCATACGAGCCCCAATACCGAAGCCATTCACCGATGCTCCTGAATCAAGCATATCTCGCAGGACTTACTCATCCAGGTCTCAGCTGGCGAACATCGTTTAAATTTCTGGCCGTTACGGTCAGTTGTATTCATGGTCTTCCACCATACTCCAAATATATTTTCAACCTTTGATACAGATCAGAGGGACCACCTTCGCCACTTTGCGGGCTAATCCGGCATGGTCGGCCGCATCGACAACTGCACTTACATCCTTATAGGCACCCGGCGCCTCTTCGGCCACCCCACGCATCGATGGACTACGAATGAGGATACCGCTTTCTGACAGACTATCGACCACCTTGCGACCGTCCCAGTTTCGCAACGCCTGATGGCGGCTCATCGCGCGTCCTGCACCATGACAAGCCGAACTGAAGGCGAGTCGCATGCCCTGCTCGGTTCCAGAAAGTATGAAGGAAGCAGTTCCCATACTACCCCCGATCAGAACCGGTTGCCCGGACTTGTGTAATGCATCTGGCAGATCTGGATGCCCTGGACCGAATGCGCGCGTGGCACCCTTGCGGTGCACATAAAGCTGTTTTGTACACCCGTCGATTTTGTGCTCCTCAACCTTACAAGTATTGTGAGAAACATCATACAGGAGTGACAGATTTGCCTGTGGTAGTACCTGTGAAAAAACCTGACGTGTTATATGTGAAAGTATTTGGCGATTGGCAAGTGCACAGTTGATTCCCGCACGCATCGCGCCGAGATAGTCCTTTCCAAGTGAAGAATCGATCGGCGCGCATGCCAACTCACGGTCTGGTAATGTTATGCCATGACTGGGCGCAGCAATAACCATTTGTTTCAGAAACTCGGTGCCGATCTGGTGACCTAGTCCACGCGAACCACAATGTATACTTACAACGATATCGCCGACCTTCACGTCGAATTCCACTGCAATTTCTGGAGCATATACTTCTGTCACATGCTGGATCTCAAGATAATGATTGCCAGAGCCGAGCGTGCCCATTTCGTCTCGCTGGCGCTTCTTGGCCTGGTCTGAAACCTTCGAAGGGTCGGCACCCCGCATGCATCCGCCCTCTTCAATACGCTCCAGATCAGACTGATATCCGAACCCACACGCTACCGCCCAGCGAGCTCCACCACTCAACATAGCATCCATCTGCTTGATATCCAATCGAATGGCGCCTGTGCTACCCATACCAGCAGGTATCATACGAAATAGTGCGTCGGCAAGCCGTGCCTTAACCGCCTCAATATCGGCAAGGCACAATCCGGTATGCAATGTGCGAACTCCACAAGAGATGTCGAAGCCCACCCCACCGGCTGATACGACCCCACCCGCGTCGGCATCGAATGCTGCTACGCCGCCAATCGGGAAGCCATAACCCCAATGCGCGTCGGGCATCGCATAAGAAGCCTCGACGATGCCAGGCAGCATCGCAACATTAGTTACTTGCTCATAAACCTTTGCATCCATTTGACGAAGCAATGCTTCATTGGCGAAAATCACCCCAGGAACATGCATGTTTCCGAAAGGATTGATGTGCCACTCAAATTCGGATTTGCGTTCGAACAGTGAGGGTTCCATGATATTTCCCCTGCTCTTCTTTTCTTATACATCTACGACACACTGAGCCAACCAGTCACCGCCAGGATACTGTGCCACCACAAGTTCGGTATAGGTCGCGCCTTTGATTTCGACTGCAGGATGATGGCGAGCCACGTCGAGTGCTTCCCCCCAGATTTTTGCATGTAACTGCGTACCGTTTATTTGGACTTCGAAGCGGCAGAACAGCATGTTGCGTGTAGCAATCTCGTAGACTAAGGCATTTAGCCAATCGACAAGAAGCAACTCGACGTCAGGTGCCATGCAGGACAGCTCCAGCATCTCCTTTTCGACCAAATCAGCGGGGTTAATAATCACTGCAGTCAATGCCAGTGCTGCCTGCTCGAATGCCTCATCAAGCGTCGTTCCAACTCCGCGCACACCGATGTCTGCATCGTGAGAAAAATGTTCCCAATGAGCAATAATTATCATTTTCCTTTCAAGTATGCTCAGATCTGGTGGTGTCTTTCCATATTCATGAACCCA
>JAHEDW010000044.1 GCA_024641025.1 Gallionella sp. | reverse complement strand
AATAGCACCGCGCCACGTTCGCCACTGGCCAGGCTGCCAGCGATGGCACGAGCCAAATCTGAAGGCTGAACAGAATCGATGACTTTCTGAATTTCAGCGGAGGGAGTCGCAGACTTTTCGGCAACCAGCGCCTTGAGGATTTGCGACAGGGTGGCCACCATTTCTCCGGGTGCCACGATGGATCTGTTTGCCACTTGCATCAGCAAATCATCATCGCAGGAATGGACGATATTGGCCTGAGCGCCTTTCTTGACGGCCTGACGCACGCGCTGAGCCAACAGGGGATGATCCTTGCGCAGGAAGCTTCCGACGATCAGGAAGCGATCGCTAGCATTGATCTCGGCGATCGGCATACCAAGCCACGGCACGCCCGACTGTTTCCCGTCTGCAGAGAAATCAGATTGGCGCAAACGATGGTCAACGTTGTTGGAGCCGATGCCGCGGACCAGTTTTTGCAACAGGTAGAGTTCTTCAAGGGTGCTATGTGGTGTCGCCAGCGCAGCAACCTGGTCTGCCCCCTGAGCCGTGATCTGGCGCAAACCATTCGCGACATATTCCAAGGCGGTTTGCCATTCGACTTCGATCCACTTCCCGTCTTGCTTGAGCATCGGCTTGGTCAGTCGATCGGGCGAGTTCAACCCCTCATAGCTGAACCTGTCCTTATCGGAGAGCCAACATTCATTGATAGCTTCGTTCTCGATCGGCACCACACGCAGCACCTTGTTGTCCCTTACCTGAACGGCCAGATTGGATCCCAGACCATCATGTGGACTGACCGACTTGCGTCGTGACAATTCCCAGTTGCGAGCTGTATATCGATAGGGTTTACTGGTCAAGGCACCTACCGGACACAGATCGATCATGTTGCCGGACAATTCGGAATCAACTGTCGAATTCACAAAACTCATGATCTCCGAGTGTTCGCCCCGATTTGCCATGCCCAATTCCATCACACCAGCGATCTCCTGCCCAAACCGCACGCAGCGGGTGCAATGGATACAGCGATTCATCTCTTCGGTGGACACCAACGGCCCGATATCCTTATGGATCACGCTGCGCTTGGGTTCCTGATAGCGGGACGCCCCACCCCCATAACCCACAGCCAAGTCTTGCAATTGGCATTCGCCCCCTTGGTCGCATATCGGACAGTCAAGCGGGTGGTTGATCAGCAGAAATTCCATCACGCCTTGTTGCGCCTTGACTGCCATCTCCGAGTGGGTATGCACCTTCATGCCTTCTGCAACAGGAGTGGCGCAGGCTGGCAGCGGCTTGGGCGCCTTTTCGACCTCGACCAGACACATCCGGCAATTCGCCGCGATGGACAATTTCTTGTGGTAGCAGAAATGAGGGATGTACACGCCCGCCTTGTGTGCTGCATCCATCACGGTAGAACCGCGCTCGGTCTGTACTGGATTGCCATCAATTTCAATGTTGATCATTACTCACCTAACCCGTCAGCTTCACACCAAGCAACGCTTGTGTTCGATGTGATATTCGAATTCGTCACGGAAATGCTTGAGCATGCCCTGAACCGGCCACACTGCAGCCTCCCCCAAAGCACAGATAGTCCGCCCGGCAATGTTATCGCCGAGGCTCAGCAGCAAATCCAGATCTTCCTTGCGGCCTTGGCCGTGCTCGATACGATGCACGATGCGATATAGCCAACCAGTGCCTTCGCGGCACGGTGTGCATTGACCGCAGGATTCCTCGTAATAGAAGTAAGACAGTCGCTCAAGTGCGCGCACCATGCAGGTAGTCTCGTCCATGATGATCACCGCGCCGGTTCCAAGCATCGAACCGGCCTTTGAAATGGAGTCATAATCCATGTTCAGGTCCATCATGATCTCACCAGGCAAAACCGGCATCGATGAACCGCCCGGTATACATGCCTTGAGTTTGCGACCGTCGCGCATCCCGCCAGCCATTTCCAGCAGCTTCTTGAATGGAGTGCCCATCGGAACTTCAAAATTCCCCGGATTGTTCACATGTCCTGAAACAGAGAACAACTTTGTTCCACCATTGTTGGGTTTACCTAGATCAAGGAACTTCTGTCCGCCGTTGTTGATGATGTAGGGAATGCTGGCAAAGGTTTCAGTATTGTTTATGGTTGTTGGCTTGCCATACAGACCGAAGCTGGCCGGGAATGGCGGCTTGAACCTGGGTTGCCCCTTCTTGCCCTCAATGGATTCCAGCAAGGCGGTCTCTTCACCGCAGATGTAAGCGCCATAGCCGAGATGATTGTGCAAGTCGAAACAGAAGTCCGTGCCCAGGATATCGTCTCCCAGATATCCCGCAGCACGCGCCACTTCACAGGCTTCCTCCATGCGCTCGTAGGCCTCGAAGATTTCACCATGCACGTAGTTGTATCCAGTCCTGACATTCATCGTATAGGCGGCGATCGCCATGCCTTCGATCAGCAGGTGAGGGTTATAGCGCAAAATGTCCCAGTCCTTGCATGTACCCGGTTCACCTTCATCCGAATTGCACACGATGTATTTTTCACCGTCGTACTGGCGCGGCATGAAGCTCCACTTCAGACCGGTTGGAAATCCTGCTCCGCCACGACCCCGCAACGCAGAAGCCTTGACTTCTGCGATGATCTCATCGGTCGACATCTTCTCAGTGAGCACCTTTCGCAAGGCCTGATAGCCTCCCACCTTGAGATAATTCTCCAGCGTCCATGGTTGATCTAATCCTGCTGTAGTAAAAATGACCGGGCCGTTCATGATTTATCCAGCTCTGCGAGTATTTGATCGATCTTTTCAGGGGTCAAGCGACCACACAGTTTCTTGTTGTTGATGGTAAATAGCGGAGCATCAATACACGCCCCCATGCACTCCCCTTCGCGCAGGCCAAATTTCCCGTCCTTGGTCACTTCCCCAAGTCCAATCCCCAACTTAGACCCCAGATACGCGACGGTATCCCCTGACCCGCACAGCGTACAGGAGAGATTGGTGCATACCGTTATCGTGTGCTTGCCCATCGGTTTGAGGTTGTACATATGATAGAAGCTTGCCACTTCATATACGGCGATCTGCGCCATGCCAAGAAATGATGCGATATCCGCCATATCTTCGGTGGCGATCCAACCCTTCTCGTCCTGCACGAAGCGCAATGCGGCCATCACTGCAGACTGCTTTTGATTGGCCGGATATTTTATTAATTCGCGATTGATTCTGGCTTGAATTTGCTCGGATAGCATCAGCGGTCCACCTCTCCAAAAACGATATCCTGTGTGCCGATGATCGTCACGACGTCCGCGATCATGTGTCCGCGAGACATCTCATCCAACGCAGACATGTGGGCAAAGCCCGGTGCGCGGATCTTCATGCGATAAGGTTTGTTTGCGCCATCCGAAACCATGTAGATGCCGAACTCTCCCTTGGGATGCTCAACCGCCGCGTAAACCTCGCCGGGCGGAACGTGCATCCCCTCGGTGAACAACTTGAAATGATGGATCAATTCCTCCATGTTTTCCTTCATCGATTCGCGCTTCGGGGGTGCGAACTTATGGTTCTGCGTCATCACCGGACCGGGATTTTCTCGCAGCCAGGAAATACATTGACGGATGATGGTGTTGGATTGGCGCATCTCCTCGACACGAACTAGATAGCGATCGTATGAATCGCCCTTCACACCCACCGGTATGTCGAATTTGATACGGTCGTAAACTTCATAGGGCTGGTTCTTGCGCAAATCCCACTCGATGCCTGAGCCACGCAACATCGGGCCGCTGAAACCAAGCGCCAACGCACGTTCGGGCGAAACCACCCCGATACCTACAGTGCGCTGCTTCCAGATGCGGTTATCGGTCAGGAGGGTCTCGTATTCATCCACGCATCCGGGGAATCGATTGGTGAAATCCTCCAGAAAATCGAGCAGCGAACCCTGGCGGTTCTCGTTCAATTTCTTTACCGCCGCTGCGTTGTGGATCTTAGATGCCTGATATTGCGGCATGCTATCTGGCAGATCGCGATACACGCCGCCAGGACGATAGTAGGATGCATGCAGCCGCGCACCGGATGCCGCCTCATAGGCATCCATGAGGTCCTCGCGTTCGCGGAAGCAGTAAAGGAAAATGGTCATCGCACCTAGATCGATGCCGTGTGCACCAAGCCAAAGCAGGTGATTCAGGATCCGGGTGATCTCGTCGAACATCACACGGATGTATTGCGCCCGAAGTGGTACGTCTATGCCCGCCAGTTTCTCGACCGCCATCACGTATGCATGCTCGTTGCACATCATCGAGACGTAATCGAGACGGTCCATATAGGGAACCGATTGCAGGAAAGTCTTGTGTTCAGCAAGTTTCTCCGTGGCACGGTGCAGCAAGCCGATATGCGGATCGGCGCGCTCAATCACCTCCCCGTCGAGTTCCAGCACCAGCCTCAATACACCATGGGCCGCAGGGTGCTGTGGCCCAAAGTTCATTGTGTAGTTTTTTATTTCCGCCATTACTTGTGCTCCGGGTTGCCGGCGTAATTTTCTTCACGCACGATGCGCGGCGTAACCTCGCGCGGTTCAATCGAAACCGGCTGATAGACGACTCTCTGCTGCTCCGGGTCGTATCGCATTTCCACATGGCCAGACAGCGGAAAATCCTTGCGGAACGGATTACCGACAAAACCATAATCGGTGAGGATACGGCGAAGATCGGGGTGTCCGGTGAACACGATGCCATAGAGGTCGAATGCTTCACGCTCGTACCAATTGGCTGAAGGCCAGATATCGATTACTGAAGGCAACAACGGGAAGTCATCTTCTGCGGCGTAGACTCGAACCCGCAAGCGTTGGTTATGTGTGATCGAAAGAAGTTGGTAGTTCACCGCAAACCGCGATGGATGGGCTTTATCGTTATCCGGCATGTCATCGGACTTGAAATATGCACCACCTTCGGAAATATCACTGCCGTATGTGGAGTAATCGATTCCGCACAGATCCATCATCAACTCGAAACGCAACTCAGGCGCATCACGCAGACGTGTAAGCGCCTCCAGCATGGCATCAGTCCTGACCACGATGGTCAGTTCCCCCAGCTTTTCTTCCATGCTGGTCAGTTTGTCGCCTAACAACCTTGTCAGATCAGTACGCAGGGTACTCAAATCAGAAGCCATAATTAACCCTAGCGCGCAATGGTATTTGTCCGTTTAATCTTGTTTTGCAATTGAATGATGCCATACAGCAAGGCTTCTGCGGTCGGCGGGCATCCAGGCACGTATACATCCACCGGTACGATGCGGTCACAACCGCGAACCACCGAATAGGAATAGTGGTAATAACCGCCACCGTTGGCACAGGATCCCATCGAGATCACCCAGCGTGGTTCAGCCATCTGGTCATATACCTTGCGCAGGGCAGGTGCCATCTTGTTGCATAGCGTCCCGGCCACGATCATCACATCAGATTGGCGCGGACTGGGGCGAAACACGATACCGAATCGATCAAGGTCATAACGTGCAGCACCAGCATGCATCATTTCGACCGCACAACAGGCCAGGCCGAAAGTCATTGGCCACAACGAACCGGTTCGCGTGTAATTGATGAGGGTATCCAGCGTCGTGGTTACCACACCCTTTTCGAGAACTCCTTCAATGCTCATGAAAAGACCCCCTGAAATCTATCGGAAGCTGCTTGCATCCCAAATTCGCTTATTCCCATTCCAGCGCACCTTTCATCCACTCGTAGATAAAGCCCACCACCAGGATAGCCAGGAACAACATCATGGAAACAAAACCGAATGTACCGATCTCCTTGAGTACGATAGCCCAAGGGAAAAGAAACGCAATTTCCAGATCGAACAGGATGAACAGGATTGCAACAAGATAATAGCGCACGTCGAATTTCATGCGTGCATCTTCGAATGCTTCAAAACCGCACTCGTAAGGGGAGAGTTTCTTTGCGTCAGGGCGATTTGGGGCTGTCAGCTTGCCCAGCATGACCGGTATCACTCCCATTGCAATGCCGACACAGATAAACAACAGTACCGGAAAATAATTTTCCAACATTGAGCTTCCCCCCTTGCCTGCCCCGTGATTCGTGAGACAACCCAGAATCACTTTCTAATCATATTGTCTGGCCATCATTGCGTGCCAGACCTTTTATTGGTGCCGATGAGCAGACTCGAACTGCTACGGCTCGCGCCACTACCCCCTCAAGATAGCGTGTCTACCAATTTCACCACATCGGCATTGTCCTGCTAAACACCCAACGAAATCTATTTCGGAATATCCTTCGCTTTCGATTCATCAACTGCATTGACCGCAGCCGGTGCCGGTGCTGGTTGAGCAACAGCCGGATTGACCTTGTCCATGACTCCCTGTTGCTGCGTAGGATGAGAGTATATGTAGGTCAAAGACAGACTGGTAATAAAAAACATCGTCGCGGCTATTGCTGTGCTGCGACTAAGAAAATTCGCTGAACCGCTTGAACCGAACAGACTACCTGCCGAACCAGAGCCAAATGCCGCGCCCATATCTGCGCCCTTGCCATGCTGCAACAGTACCAGAACGACCAACACTGCCGCAGCAATGACATGCACAACCCATACCAATGTTTCCACACTTCACTCCAAAATACTTTTACTTGATGATATTCCGCAGTTATTGCGCTGCCATGTGCGCAGCGCGACAAATCGCAACGAAATCTTCTGCTACCAGTGATGCTCCGCCTATCAGACCGCCGTCGATATCGGGCATCGCAAACAGTTCAGGCGAGTTATTCGCTTTCACACTTCCACCATAGAGTATACACAAGCCTTGCGCAGTCTGGCCATCCAATTGCGCAACTTGTTGACGAATAAAGGCATGAACTGCCTGCGCCTGGTCAGGTGATGCGGTTTTTCCGGTGCCGATCGCCCAAACAGGTTCATATGCGATCACCGTTTTTGCCATGGCCTCGACACCAGCATGGTTCAGAACAACTTCCAATTGCCGGGCAACCACTTGTTCAGTAACGCCCCCTTCGCGTTCAGCCAGTGTTTCACCCACACAGAAAATCGGGGTCATTCCGGCCTTTATCGCAGCGTCAAATTTTGCGGATGCAATCTCGTTGCTCTCGTGGAACAATGCGCGCCGTTCGGAATGCCCGATGATGACATAGCGGCAGCCGAAATCGACCAACATTCCCGGGGCGACTGCTCCCGTGAATGCGCCCTCCTCATGCTGACTGAGATTCTGCGCACCCCACGCCAACTTGGTACCTTGCAACATCGATTGCGCCTGAGCCAGATAAGGATAAGGCACGCAAACACCATATTCGGCATTATTCAGGTCCTTGATCCCCTTGAGCACCTCTTCCAATAACGCCTTGTTCCGGCCCAGTCGACCGTACATTTTCCAGTTTCCAACCACCAGTTTTCGACGCATTATGATCATTCCGGTTAGCAATTAAGGTGCGCAATCCTACCCGTGAACCGTCCAACGGTCAACGAAACATAATGATCAGGGTATGTGAAGCGCAATGTTCAAGCGGCTTGAACAGGTATCTGGTCTCGCTTGGCGACGATGTGGTTGTGCTCGTCCACATAGACGAGTTGAGGGTGGAATCTTTGTAGTTCAAGCTCGGAATACATCGCATAGGTAGCGATGATGAGAAGATCGCCAGGCGCAGCCTTGTGGGCTGCCGCGCCATTCACCGAAATCGTGCCTGAGCCACGTTGCGCACGAATCGCATATGTAGTGAAGCGCTCACCATTAGTGATATTGTAAATGTCGATCTGCTGATATTCCTTGATATCTGCGGCATCCAGCAAATCGTCATCGATCGCGCAAGAGCCTTCGTAATGCAGCTCGGAATGCGTGACATGCACCCTGTGCAACTTGGCTTTAAGCATGATTCTCTGCATAAGACACCTCCAATATCTCCTGGACGGATTATAACTCACCCATGCTATCCAGGTGCTATCCAGCCGAAGCCATCAGCCTATCAGGCTTCGATCCTGACTTCGATATTATCCATCAAGCGCGTATGGCCTAATCTGGCTGCAGCAAGGATCACCAACTCGTGCGCCTGACGATCCTGTGACAGGCTGGCCGGCAGCAAGTCGGATATTTGGCGCACTGCGACATACTCCACCCCCCAACCTCTGGCAGTAAGCGATTCGACCGCTTGCTGCTGCAATCGTTCAAAGTTGCGCTCGCCTTGCAGGATGGCATCCTTTATCCCCAGCAGGGCCTGATAAAGGTTGGGTGCCTCGCGACGTTCTGCATCGTTCAAATACTGGTTGCGCGAACTCAGCGCCAAGCCGTCCTCAGTTCGCACGGTTTCAGCACCAATGATACGAATCGGCAGATTTAATTGGTCAGCCAACACACGGATGATGTGAAGTTGCTGGAAATCCTTTTTTCCAAACACTGCCACTTGGGGTTGAACGATGTTTAGCAATTTCAGCACCACCGTCGCCATCCCGCGAAAATGGCCGGGACGACTGGCACCGCACAACTCGTCTGCAATCGGCGGCGGCTCGACAAAAACGGCCTGCTGCTCGGGATACATCTCATTGACCGAGGGTGCGAATACCACATCCGCCAAATCGCTCAGCTTGGCCAGATCAGATTCCAGGGTTCGCGGATAACGGTCGAAATCCTCATTGGGTCCGAATTGTAACGGGTTGACAAAAATACTCGCCACCACATGCTCGCCATGCATTCGCGCCAACCTCATCAGGTCTAGATGCCCTTCATGCAAATTTCCCATGGTAGGCACAAAAACAATAGGGGACTTCTTCGTTTTCACGACACTTTCTGGTGATCGTGAATAGAACGATCTTGATAAGTCAGCCAATGTTGAGCGCAGCTCGGGGATGGTCAGAATAGTCTGCATTTCGCTATGTTCCTGCCGAATGCATGGATACCGTCATGATCCATGGTTCAAAGCCCTTGCCAAAAGCAGTCATCGCCGCGCATATCGCTGTTTTATCGATCATCTTCGGCAATTAAATGTTGTTTGATAAGTCCTGCGAGCAACTCGATGGGTCAGGAAAAAGTATGGCCTACTGCCGGAAAGCTGCCGTCCTTGACCTCCTTGACGTAATTGCTTACCGCCTCGGCGATGGAAATCCGGCCCTGCATGTAATTCTTGACGAAGCGTGCCTTCTTGCCCGGAAAGATATCCAGCATATCGTGCAGTACCAGCACCTGGCCGGAACATGCTGCACCAGCGCCGATACCGATGGTAGGTATGGTCAACTGGGCGGTGATCTCTGCTGCCAGCAAGGCGGGTATGGTTTCCAGCACGAGCATGCCCGCGCCGGCCTGTTCGAGTACTGATGCATCCTCGAGCAATCTTTGCGCAGATGAGGGTTCCTTGCCCTGCACGCGATAACCGCCGAGCTGGTGCACCGATTGCGGGGTCAACCCGAGGTGCGCGCATACCGGAATACCGCGTCCGGTCAAAAAATGCACGGTTTCGGCCATGACACTCCCGCCTTCCAGCTTGACCATCTGTGCGCCTGCAGCCATCAGCTTCGCTGCTTGCTCGAACGTCCTTTCCGGGCTGACTTGCGACGTACCAAATGGCATATCGACAACAATAAATGCCTGACTTGAACCTCGCGCCACGCACGCGGTGTGATACGCCATGTCGTCAAGCGTCACCGGCAGCGTGGTCTCATGCCCCTGCAACACCATACCGAGTGAATCACCGACAAGCAGCACATCCACGCCCTGTGCCTCGAGCAGCGCAGCGAAGCTCGCGTCATAGCAGGTCAGCACGGCGATCTTCTCATCCTTGCTGCGCATGGTTTGCAAATCGGTAAGTGTAGTGCGCATCGTCAGGTTCCCGTCATCCCTTGCTGAAAAACTCGCGCGGCCCGCGCATATCCTCGATTCTGTTCAGCAGCAAATTGAAATCCTCATCCCCCTCAACAAAGTTGAGATGCTCGCTGTTCACCATCAGCACCGGCGCCGCGCTGTAATGATAGAAGAAATCGCTGTAGCTTTGTGCCAGCCGCAACAAATAATTTTCGCTGATCCCGAGTTCATACGGATGTGAGCGGCGATGCACGCGTTCCACGAGTGTCTCAGGCGACGCCTGCAAATAAATCACCAGGTCCGGCACGGGCGCCTGCAAATGCAGTGTGCTATAGATCTGCTGATACAGCACGAACTCCTGATCGGTCAGGTTTAACCGGGCGAACAGCGGGTCCTTGTCGAACAGATAATCCGCCACGGTATTAGCATGGAACAGATCCATTTGCGCAAGATCACGGACTTCGTTACTGCGCTGGAAAAGAAAAAACAGCTGGGTTGCGAGCGCATAACGCGGGGGATCCTGGTAAAACCTGGCGAGAAACGGATTCTCCTCTGGCTTTTCCAGCAATGTCGAAGCTGCAACATGTTCCGCGAGGCGACGGGCGAGGCTGGTCTTGCCGACTCCTATCGGCCCTTCTACGACAACATAGCGATAACGATCAAGCAACATCTGCAAGCCGCTCCAAAGACTGGTCAAGACACTCTAGCAAGGCGTTTCTGGCCTCACCTAACGCAGGGATGTTCGCATCGGGCGAGATCTCCAGCAACGGACGCAACACGAACGCACGCCTGTGCATCTGTGGATGCGGTATGGTCAGGCCGTGTTCATCCAGCCGAACTTCATCGTATAACAGTATGTCCAGATCCAGGGTGCGTGGTGCGTTAAGAAAAGTCCGCTCGCGCCCATGCATGTGCTCGATCTCCAACAACGCCTGGAGCAACGCTCGCGGCGCCAATGCAGTCGCGATCTTGGCCACTGCATTGACGAAATCCGGTTGATCAGCATAACCAAGCGGCGCACTTCGGTACAGTGAAGACTGCGCTAACATGCTTGTATCGGGTAATTGACCCAACGCAGCGAAGGCTCGATGCAATTGTCTGCATGGATCATCCAGATTGCTGCCCAGCCCGATAAAGGCGATATGCAGCATCAGTCGACTGCCCGGATATCAGTCCCTTGGTCTGTGGACTCATTCGATGCCCCGCTATCCGCTGCAACTTCCTTTTTCTTGCGTGGCTTGCGGCGGCGGCGCTTTTTTTCTCCTGCACCTTCAGGATGCAACATTTCCGCCTGACGCTCTGCACTGGCGTCCTGGAACTCATCCCACCACAAGCCTAGCTCGTCATCCACCTCACCACTGGCACTTCGCAACAGCAGGAAATCGAAGCCAGCCCGAAAGCGCGGCTGCTCCAACAAACGGTACGGGCGCTGGCCTGAACGCTGCATGAAACGCTGTTGCATCAACCAGATCTCTTTCATGACAGCATCATGACGATGCGGGATAGCAAGCTGCTTCTTCTGTCTTGCCAGGACATCGTCCATCGCTGCATGCATCGCTCCCACCGGACGTTCACCTTGTTGCAGGCGCAACTTCCACGCGGCCAGCACCTCGTGCCATAGCAATGCGGCAAACAGGAATGCTGGCGAAACCGGTTTGTCCTGACTGAGACGCTCATCGGTGCTGCGCAGTGCCAGCATCACGAATTTCTCGCCCATCGGCTGCTCCAGGATCACGTCCAACAGCGGCAACAAACCGTGGTGCAGGTTCATCTTGCGCAATTGCTGGATACACTCCACAGAGTGGCCGGACAACAACATCTTTAACACTTCGTCGAGCAAACGTGCCTGAGGCACATTGTCGAGCAAGTCTTTCATTGTTGCGATGGGTGCTGCAGTCGCCTCGTCCAGGCGGATAGCCAGCTTGGCCGACAATCGCACGGCGCGGAGCATACGCACTGGATCTTCGCGGAAGCGCACTTTCGGGTCACCGATCATGCGCAACAAATGCTTGCGGGTATCCGAATATCCACCGTGATAATCGATGATGTCCTGTGTCGCCGGATCGTAGTAAAGTGCATTGGCGGTGAAATCACGACGTGCCGCATCCTGCTCCTGGTCACCAAACTGATTGTCGCGCAAAAGACGCCCATGCTCATCGGTTTGCGCATCCTCGGACTCGATCAAGCTACGGAACGTGGACACCTCGACGACTTCTTCACCGAACATCACATGCACCAACCGAAAGCGCCTACCGATAATGCGGGAACGGCGGAACACGCTGCGTATTTCTTCCGGTGTCGCATTTGTCGCAACATCAAAATCCTTCGGGATACGTCCCAACAGCAGATCACGTACCGCACCACCGACCACATATGCCTGGAAACCTGCAGCCTGCAAGCCATCGGTGACTTTCTGGGATCCGTAACTGATCTGCTCACGCGCGACACCATGCAACTTGAATGGAATCACCTGAGCATTGCCTACCGTCTTGATTCTGGCAGATTTGCGAAATACGTTCTTGAGGATTCTTTTGATCATGCGATCTTCAGGAAATTGAGAGCGACACTGTCGTATAGAGGGCGCGAATTATACAAGGTTTACCTGCCAAGTTGGCTGAGGATCGGCCAGATCCTTCCGGCTATTCCGGCAATCCACGTATCCATGTCGCGTAAAGCTGTGCTGCCGCTTCCTTCATTTTCGGCAACTCGTCAGCCATGCGCCTTTGTATCTCACTGACCGACATGACTGCCGGGCTGCTGCTTGCTGCAATCTCTCCCGCGCCAGATGTGCACCAGCTTTCAATCATAACTGGGGTCATTTCTACATGACATTGGAGTGCCAGGTGTTTGCCCAATGCGTAGGCCTGGTTTACGCAGTACGCGCTGGACAAAAGGTGCGTCGAGCCTTGCGGCAAGGTAAAGGTTTCGCCATGCCAGTGGAAAGCCTGAAATTTATTCAAGCTTCCAAACCAGTTGCGCGCAACATCATTGTCAGTAACAGTCACTTCACCCCAACCAATCTCCTTGACCAGATTATGCGTCACCATACCGCCTAGCGCTTTGGAAATCAGTTGGCCACCCAGGCAATGTCCCAACAACGGAATATCCTTGTTGTATCCATCACGTATCAATGACAGCGCAGACGGGATCCATGGGAGTTCATCGTTGACACTCATCGGTCCGCCCATGAAAACCAGGCCTGAAAATTCGGAAGCGGTTTGCGGCACAGCGTCGCCAGCATCAATGCGGATCAACTGCCAGGAAATATTCCTTTCATCGAGGAACTCGGCCAGATAACCTGGCCCTTCGATCGCGGCATGACGGAAGATGGCGATGGGTTTCATGTCATTCTGAGAAGGGTTCACGAGTCGGTCTGGTTGCCGACAGGAAAAATATACAGGTCACGCGAATTTCAAGATTCGCGCATGACACATCCTACGAACGCTTGGTCTTGTCTCGCTCAATCAACGCATATGCGGAATGATTGTGTATCGATTCAAAATTTTCAGACTCGACGATATATGAATCGATACGTTCGTCAGCATTCAATACTGCAGCGACGTCACGCACCATGTCCTCGACGAATTTAGGATTGTCATAAGCCCGCTCGGTGACGAACTTTTCGTCAGGCCGTTTCAGCAAACCGTACAACTCGCAAGAGGCCTGCTCTTCGACAATACGTACCACATCCTCTACCCAGACAAAACTGTTGGTACGCAGCGTGAGGGTGACATGCGAACGCTGGTTATGCGCTCCACGCTCGGAGATCTCTTTCGAACAAGGACACAAACTGGTCACAGGAACCAGCACCTTCATCGTGATATGGGAACTTCCATTGACGATCTCGCCGATGAAGGTCACGTCATAATCGAGCAGGCTTTGAACGCCTGACACGGGAGCAGCCTTGTTCACAAAATAGGGGAAATTCATCTCGATGTAACCGGACTTTGCTTCCAGACGCGTCACCATTTCTTTCAGGATGGTTCCGAACGACTCCACGGATATCTCGCGCTCATGTTCGTTGAGTATCTCAACGAAACGCGACATATGTGTGCCCTTGAAGTTGTGGGGCAGGTGCACGTACATATTGAAGGTGGCCACGGTATGTTGCACACCCATGCTTTTATCCTTGACCTTGACTGGGTGGCGGATGCTTTTGATTCCGACGCGATTGATCGCCAAGCGACGTGTATCGGCTGAACTTTGTACATCAGCAATATTGGGGTCAGCGGGTGAATTCATGGTCTGAGTCCTTTCGGATTGCAAGAACGATATATTATAACCATTCCCGACAAAATTAGTAGGTCAATTTTTTATTGATGCTGGCAAACAACCCGCTGGCATCCAGGCCGCAATCCGCCAACAATCCCGCAGGATCACCCTGCTCGATGAACCTGTCGGGTAAACCGAGCTGCAGAAGCGGGACCGTAATATCATGTTGCAGCAGGCATTCAGCCACCGCGCTGCCAGCACCGCCCTGAATGGTGTTCTCTTCCACGGTCACCAGCAGTTCATGGTCACGGGCCACGCCCAGCAACAACTCGACGTCCAGCGGCTTGACGAAGCGCATGTTCACCACTGTCGCATCAAGCCGTTCAGCAGCCGCAAGTGCTGGTGCCAGCATTGAACCGAATGACAGGATCGCCACGCGTTTTCCTGCACGCCGCAAATCGCCCTTACCGATCTCAAGCGCGGTCATAACGGATCTGGTCGCCACGCCTGGCCCGGTTCCGCGCGGATATCTCACCGCTGTCGGGGTATTCAACTGATACGCGGTATAGAGCATCTGGCGGCACTCGTTCTCGTCAGCCGGGGCCATGACGGTCAAGTTCGGGATGCAGCGCAAATAGGAAAGGTCAAAACTTCCGGCGTGAGTTGCCCCGTCTGCACCGACCAATCCGCCGCGATCGATAGCAAACATCACCGGCAGGTTCTGGATCGCTATATCGTGAATCAACTGATCATAGGCACGCTGCAGAAACGTCGAGTAGATCGCGACAACAGGCTTGTAGCCGTCACATGCCAGGCCAGCTGCAAAAGTCAGGGCATGTTGTTCTGCGATGCCGACATCGAAGTAGCGATCGGGAAAGGATTTCGCGAATTCAGTCAACCCTGAGCCTTCGCACATCGCCGGCGTGATCCCCACCAGTCGCTCGTCCTGGCCTGCCATGTCGCACAACCATTGGCCGAACACCTGCGTATAGCTAAGGCTCGGCACCTGGCCCTCCGCATTAACGGGCGTTGGCTTGGGTATGATGCCGCTGGTCCGGTCGAACTTGCTCACACCGTGATAAAGCAGGCAATCCTCTTCTGCCAACGCATAGCCTTTGCCCTTTTGCGTGACGATGTGCAGAAACTGTGGGCCCTTCAGCTTACGGATGTTACTTAGTGTATCCAGCAAAACATCAGTGTCATGACCATCAATGGGTCCGATGTAATTAAAACCGAACTCCTCGAACAAGGTCCCAGGTATCACCATGCCCTTGAAATGCTCTTCTGCCCGCTTGGCAAACTCAAGCACCGGCGGCATGGCCTTGAGCATCTTCTCGCTGCCGCGTCGCATCGCCGTATAAAATCCGCCGGATATCAGCTTCGCCAGGTAATTGTTCAGGGCACCGACAGGACGCGAGATCGACATGTCATTGTCATTCAGGACGACCAGCAGGTTCGCATCCATCGCGCCGGCGTTATTTAGCGCTTCGAAGGCCATGCCCCCGGTCATCGCGCCGTCTCCGATAATCGCCACGACACGACGCTCCGAGCCTTGCAGCTTTGCTGCGACCGCCATGCCCAGCGCTGCGCTAATCGAGGTGCTGGAATGACCCGTACCGAAGGTATCGTAGGGACTTTCATCGCGCTTTGGAAACCCTGCGAGTCCGCCTGCCATGCGCAGCCTGCTCATCCCTTCCCGCCGCCCGGTAAGTATCTTGTGTGCATAGGTCTGGTGCCCGACATCCCAGACCAGACGATCTTCTGGCGTGTCGTATATGTAATGCAGGGCGATGGTCAGTTCTATCGTGCCAAGGTTGGAGGACAAATGTCCGCCCGTCTTGCTGACCGATTCGATCAAGAAATCACGCAACTCCTTTGCCAACTCAGGCAATTTCGCACGATCAAGCTGACGCAGGTCATCGGGGGTATCTATGGTATCGAGCAATGGATACATCAAAACTTTCTTAGAACAATAAAATCAGCCATTTCCCTCAGGCGCATTGCTGCATCGCCGAACTGTGCCAGTGTATCTAACGCCTCGCGATGCAGTTGCAGCGCCATATCGCGTGCACCCTGTATGCCCAACAGACTGACGTAGGTAGGCTTGCCACTATCCGCGTCCTTACCTGCCGTCTTGCCCAGCGTCGCGGTGTCAGCTTCGCAGTCGAGCACATCGTCCACCACCTGAAAGGCCAGCCCGACCACTTTTCCGAAATGATCCAACCTGTCGATCTGGTTCGCATCAAGCGGGTTGCCCTTTCTTCCTGAACCGCATTGCGCGCCAAGCAGGATTGACGCACGGATCAGCGCGCCAGTCTTGCAGATATGCATATACTCGAGTTCAGGAAGCGTGAGGGCCTTGCCCACACTGGCAAGATCGACCGCCTGACCGCCCGCCATGCCACGCGAACCGGATGCAACGCCCAGCAACTTGATCATTTCCAGTTGGCGCTCCGCATCGTCGTTCAACCGGTGTTCCGACAGCAACTGATAAGCCAGCGCTTGCAGGCTATCACCAACCAGCAAGGCAGTGGCTTCGTCATATTGCACATGACAAGTCGGCTTGCCGCGACGCAGCACGTCATTGTCCATGCACGGCATATCGTCATGTACAAGTGAATAGGCATGAATAAGTTCGACGGCGGCGGCAACCATGTTCACCCGTTCGACATCGGCACCAACCAATTCTCCCGCTGCAAACGCGAGCAAAGGGCGCACGCGCTTGCCCCCATCCATTACGGCGTAACGCATCGCTTCATGAAGTCGTTGTGGTGCAACATCAGCACGTGGCAACAATTCGTTCAACACGCGTTCAAAACGCACCTGGATTCCGGTCAACCAGCTCTGGAAATCAGGCCTCATCAATACTGCCTTTGAAATAACTTGGATGCGGATAACTGCTGTGCCGCGGAACGAAAGTCTTGAACATAATCAACCGCAGGAAGGCGACAACAAAAATCGCCGCCCTCGATTTTTCGGTGAACGCTTCCCCGATTCAGTACGTAACTGTCAGGTGCCAAATTGCGACTCGCCTCAATGAAAGTTCTTATATGAAAGGCCATCCTAATCTTTACCCGTCACATCGCCGGTTGAAAAATCCTTCAGGATGCCTTCCTCAAGCACACGCACTTGCTGCTGTGCGTCTTCAAGACGCGTGCGGCAGAAAGACAACAGCTCTGCGCCACGTTTATAAGCTGCCAGTGAGTCTTCGAGCGACAACTTGCCTGCTTCCATATCAGCAACGATCTTTTCCAACTCGGCCATCGCCGATTCGAAGTCCGGCGATTTTTGGGACTTACCAGCCATAGCAGCCTCTTACAATTAAAGACGCGCATTTTACCCAACCGATTCAGCTTGAGCCAATTTTTATTGCCCTCGATATCAATTTCGGGGACAATCGCCCTCCTGCTTAAATCGTATTCACCTTTCTTGATAAGGATGTGGGTATGTCCGAAATTGCAAAACTGAATCATCTCATTACCGTTCCGGAGCAGCCACCACTAAGCTGGTATTTTGATCCAAAGGTGCTGGAGGCTGAACAACGACTGCTGTTCGAGCAAGGGCCGAACTACGTCGGCCATGAACTCATGGTGCCCAACCTGGGCGATTACCAAGTGCTCGATGGTGACGCACAAATGCTGGTTCGCAACCAGAACGGCGTTGAACTGCTCAGCAATATCTGCCGCCATCGCCAGGCCACCATGCTGCAAGGACGTGGCAATGCACAGCACATCGTCTGCCCGATACATCGCTGGACCTACCAGACCGATGGCAAGTTGCTTGGCGCGCCGCACTTTCCGCAGAATCCTTGCCTTCACCTCAACAAATCGCCTCTGCAAAACTGGAATGGATTGCTTTTCTCGGGATCCCGCGATGTCGCAGCAGACCTGGCCCGAGTCGGCGTGATGAAGGAACTGGACTTTTCCGGCTATATGCTGGATCGAATCCAGGTTGACGAATACGCTTTCAACTGGAAGACCTTCATCGAAGTGTACCTGGAAGACTATCACGTGGTGCCGTTCCATCCCGGCTTGGGTAATTTCGTCGATTGCGACGACCTCAAGTGGGAATTCGGGGACCAGTACAGCGTTCAGACAGTCGGCATCCGCAACCGTCTACAAAAAGTCGGCAGTAACGCTTACGGCAAATGGCATGAACAGGTACTGAAATATTACGGTGAACAACTGCCGAAGTATGGCGCGATCTGGCTCACCTATTACCCGAACATCATGGTGGAATGGTATCCAGGCACCCTGGTCGTCAGTACACTCGTACCTCGCGGCCCAGAAGCCTGCACCAACATTGTCGAGTTCTATTACCTTGAGGATATCGTACTGTTCGAGCGCGATTATGTGGAAGCAGAGCAAAAGGCCTATAACGAAACAGCCAAAGAGGACGACATCATCTGCCTGCGCATGAACCAGGGACGAAAGTCGCTTTACCAAAGAGGCATCGAGGAGCAAGGTCCCTACCAGTCCCCCACCGAAGATGGCATGTTGCATTTCCACGAATACTTGCGCCGCAATCTTGCAACACATTTCTGAACGTCATACCCTCGACCCAACTTCCAGACTCAGCCGCCCCTCATGCTTGTCAGGGGCACGAAAAGATAGGGCATAGCACCAGAATGACTCCTAAAATCACTGGCTCGCTCTGGATGCTCGT
>JAHEDW010000104.1 GCA_024641025.1 Gallionella sp. | reverse complement strand
CGCAAGCAGAGCAATTACCGCAGAGTGAAGCATCAGTCATCGCAATGCCCACACCGGATGAAAGCGATGAGCAGACTTTGGAGCCTGTCGATACAGCGCAATTCAAGAAAGTAATGGAAACCGCCCTTTTGACTACCAGTGAGCCGCTCTCGCTAGCAGAACTGAAAAAGCTAGGCGATGTACCGCTGGACAATCGCCAGTTGGAGGCACTACTCGACGAGCTCGCCCAGGATTGGCAGGAACGTGGTGTTGAATTGACACGGGTGGCAAGCGGTTGGCGATTTCGTGCAAGACCTGAGATGCAACGTTATTTGGACCGTCTAAATCCGCAAAAGCCGCCACGCTACTCACGTGCGGTTCTGGAAACACTTGCAATTATCGCCTATCACCAACCGGTCACACGAGGTGACATTGAGGAAATTCGTGGCGTCGCAGTGTCCTCACAGATACTCAAGACACTAGAGTCGCGGGGGTGGGTGGAGGTGATCGGCACCCGCGATACACCGGGAAAACCGGAATTATTCGCCACCACCCAACAATTGCTTGACGATCTTAACCTGCGTGCCCTGCAGGAACTTCCTTCGCTGGAAGAGATTGGCGTGCTGCTTGAGCATGAGTCGACTACGCCAGAGGTGCCACAGATTCCGGTTACCGAAGCTGCGGCGGAGTAAAGCCTGTTCAGGCATGAAGCTGATACATTCCAAGGATAATTCTTTTTATAAGGAACTCCTCAAGCTCTCTGGTTCGGCTCGACTGCGCGGTAAACTCAGCCAGACTATCCTGGATGGCGTTCATCTGCTTGGCGCGTATTTGGATGCCGGCATGCAGCCAAAGCATGTCCTGCTCAATCCTTCCGCGCTCGACGATGACGAGATCACAGGGTTGCTGGATCGAATTAAAGGAGTACCTGTTACGCAACTGGATGAGAAGCTGTTTTCAGGTCTCAGTGATCTTAAAACCCCGACCGGATTAATGGCCTTGATCGATATTCCTCTGCCTGACAGGCCTATCTCACATTGTCGCTTCTCCTTGTTGCTAGAAAACATCCAGGATCCAGGTAATCTCGGCTCAATGCTTCGCTCGGCGGCCGCAGCCGGATGCGATGGCGTGTTCTTATCTTCCGGATGCACAGATGCTTGGTCACCTAAGGTCCTGCGCGCTGCCATGGGCGGACATTTTGCCTTGCAAATACAAGAGCTTCAGGATTTGCAGGACATTGCCAAAGCATTTACTGGGGTGTTGCTGGCTACCACCCTGAAAGGAAAACTGAGCTTGTATGAATGTGACTTGAACGGAAATCTGGCATTTCTGATCGGCAACGAGGGAGCGGGGTTGTCTTGTGAATTACTAAACCTGGCATCGCAAGAAATTACTATCCCGATGTACGGTAAAGTCGAGTCCCTCAATGCTGCTGCAGCGACAGCGATTTGTTTGTTTGAAGCAGTTAGGCAACGAAGGATGAAATAATCTAATTTTCCGTTCGAGCATTGGATGCGAGGCATCGATACGGTTAGTCTCAAGCCAAGCATTAAGAATTGGCCACTGCCGCCATATCAATTTTCGATAAAGACCCTTAAATTCCTTGACCTATAAGCAGATTTCGCTATAATGCGCCCCCCTGTGAGTCTGCCCGTATAGTTGATAGGTAGCCACAAACCTTGCTCCACCGCATCGCAAGCGGGGGGCTTTAAACCACAAGGAGAAATAATGCGACATTACGAAATCGTTTTTATCGTGCATCCCGACCAAAGTGAGCAAGTGCCCGCCATGATCGAGCGTTATCGCACGCTGGTCACCAGTAATAGTGGCCACATCCACCGTCTGGAAGATTGGGGCCGCCGTCAGTTGGCTTACCCGATACAAAAGATCCACAAAGCACATTACGTGCTGATGAACATCGAATGCAACCAAGAGACACTCGATGAGCTTGAGCACGCGTTCCGTTTCAATGATGCTGTCTTGCGTCATCTTACTGTCAAGACCAAGACTGCCGTCACCGAACCGTCTGCAATGATGAAGGAAGAAAAATCCCGCTCCATGCCGACAGAAAACGTACCCGAGGTGGCAGTACAGGCAGAAGCAGGCGCAGCCGCTAGCTGATAACTGCCAATTGGCACTCAATCAGGTTGTCATCAGTGGCGAGTTGATCGCCTTGGATGGAATGCGTTATACCCCTGCTGGCGTTGCGAGAGTGGCTCTGACGTTAAGTCATAGTTCTCAACAGACTGAGGCAAATGTTTTGCGGCAGGTGCGATGTGAAGTGAATGCGTTAGCGTTTGCGGAAGCGGCCGACAAGGCAGCGCAGTTTGAGGTAGGGCAGAGTGTCAAGGTGCGTGGATTCTTAGCGCAGCAAAGCATCCGAAGTCGACAACTGGTTTTGCATATCAACGATATTATTTTGGAGTAAGGAACATCATGGCACGTATAGACAAGAAAAAAGATGACAAGAACAAGCGTTCTTCCCGCAACAATTTGTTCAAGCGCCGCAAATTCTGCCGTTTCACAGTAGAAAAGATTGCTGAGGTTGATTACAAGGATATCAACATACTCAAGGAATTTATTTCCGAGAACGGCAAACTGATCCCGGCGCGCATTACCGGAACCAAGACACGATATCAGCGCCAACTGAGTACCGCCGTAAAGCGTGCTCGCTTCCTGGCATTGATGCCATATACAGATTTGCACTAAGGAGACCGTTCATGCAGATTATTTTGATGGAAAAAGTGACCAACGTCGGCCAACTAGGTGATGTAGTCAAGGTGAAAAATGGTTTTGCGCGCAATTTTCTAATTCCGCAAGGCAAGGCAAAGCGCGCGACAGCTGCCAATATGGCCGAATTTGAGGTTCGCCGCGCAGAACTTGAGGCGGCAGACAAGGTAAAGCTTGCCGAGGCGCAAGCGCGTGGCGAAAAATTGGCAGGATTGACCTTGCAGATCGTTCAAAAGGCAGGAGTTGATGGGAAATTGTTTGGGTCTGTCACAAATGCCGACATCGTCACCGCTTTAGCTGCACAGGGATATGAAGTTGAGAAATCACAGATCCGTATGCCTGAGGGGCACCTCAAACAAATCGGTGACCATCATGTCGGCGTTGGGTTGCATACCGATGTGGTAGTAGATATCACCGTTTCGGTGCTCGGCGAACAATAGTGCATTGCTGCAACCAGGTATTGCAAAAAGGACTGGTAACAGTCCTTTTTTGTTTTTAGGCTTTTATTCGATAGCAAGGTAAAATACCTTTAGCTTAATGCACTAGTGTTTTTAATTCATGCAAATATTCTCCAATCCAGACGCACAGATAGACCAAATCAAATTGCCGCCGCATTCCGTTGAGGCTGAGCAATCGGTTCTGGGTGGCTTGTTACTTGAAGCCAGCGCGCTGGATAGGGTCGCTGACATTATCACTGAGGATGATTTTTATCGTCAGGAACATCGTTTGATCTTCCGTCAAATCGTGCGCCTGAGCGAAATTGCCAAGCCCGTTGATGTTATCACTGTAGCCGAATCGCTAGAGATTGCCGGGGACTTGGAAAAGGTGGGCGGGCTCACTTATCTGGGTAGCTTGGCGCAGAATGTACCATCTGCTGCGAATATACGTCGATATGGCGAGATCGTGCGCGAGCGTTCAATCATGCGCAAACTTGTCGAGGTCGGTTCAGATATCGCAAGTAGTGCCTACAATCCGACCGGTCGGGATGCAGCACAATTGCTTGACGAGGCAGAAAGCAAAGTATTTGAGATCGCCGAAGCGGGGTCGCACGGCAAGCAGGGTTTTGTCCCGATGCCTCCATTACTGACGCAGGTTGTGGAGCGTATCGAAACACTCTATGCACGAGATAATCCCAGTGATGTAACCGGGATTGCAACGGGATTCACTGACCTCGATCGGATGACATCTGGATTGCAGCCAGGTGAATTGGTTATCGTGGCAGGTCGTCCGAGTATGGGTAAGACAGCATTTTCTATCAACATCGCAGAGAATGTTGCTTTGGATGGCAAACTTTCCGTCGCGATCTTCAGTATGGAAATGGGGGCAACCCAATTGGCACTTCGTATGCTCGGCTCGGTAGGCAAGCTCAATCAGCATGACTTGCGTACCGGGCGTTTGCAGGACGACGACTGGGGGAGACTTACTCATGCGCTAGGCAGGCTTCACGATGCCCCAATTCACATTGACGAAAGTGCGGCTTTGTCGGCGATGGACCTTCGGGCACGTTCGCGACGACTTCATCGCCAGAGTAACGGTCTAGGATTGATTGTGGTAGATTATTTACAACTGATGAGTTCGAACGTTGGCAAGGCAAGTGAAAACCGAGCTACCGAAATATCCGAAATCTCACGTTCTTTGAAAGCCCTTGCCAAAGAGTTGCATGTGCCGGTGATTGCACTATCGCAATTGAATCGTGGACTCGAACAACGTCCCAACAAGCGTCCAGTGATGTCCGATCTGCGCGAATCGGGAGCCATCGAACAGGATGCAGACCTGATTCTGTTTATCTACCGAGATGAAGTCTATAACAGTGATTCGCCCGACAAAGGTAAAGCCGAGATTATCATCGGAAAGCAGCGTAACGGCCCGATTGGAAAGGTCGAACTGGCGTTTCGGGGCGAGTACACCCGTTTCGATAATCTTGCCTCAGGAAGTTATTGATCGCAAAAGTACTAATACGAGAGATTAAGTTTGTGGCGCAACTGGCTTTCAGATACAATGCGCCCTCTTAAAAATAGGCGCGTAGCTCAGCTGGTTAGAGCACTTGGTCGACATCCAAGGGGTCGTTGGTTCGAGTCCAATCGTGCCTACCAAAAATACAATGGGTTAGATCAGAAACGGTCTAGCCCATTTTTCTTGTGAAGGAACTGGCTGCTAATCGGCCATTGTTGCCTGTCAGTACCTGAGTTTTGTGGGGCAGCTCCAGAGTGGTATGCTGCCGCTCAATTACATGGGAATCAGATGACTCGATAGGCGAGATCGTCACAATTGCAGACATTGAAGTGTGTCCGCTTTCGGATATTGAATTACTATTTTATGATTCCACTCAGTGTCATCAGTGGTTACTAAAAGTCCCCCGAAGCAACCAATTTTGAAGA
>JAHEDW010000043.1 GCA_024641025.1 Gallionella sp. | reverse complement strand
CAACGGCAACACCCGTTAAACCTTCCTGCTCAAGCAATACAAAAGCACGCCTCGGCGTGCTTTTTTTTGCGCTGACGTTTCTACCAAATGTCAGAGCAAACAATGAATTGACGAAAAATCGACAATTTGTCAATTTCCTGACAAATCGTCAAATATTCGACCAAAATCGATTATTTGCATTGAAATTGAAGATTTTCATTCAGGTAGAAATTTACCGTTCATCCGCACGCCTCTGCAAAAATATTTGTTTTCCTTTTATTATCATATGGTTTGCAACATATGCTAATGCCGTTTGTCAGTTTTGCGGTCTAGTGAGTTAAATTCTTGAAGTTCTGGTATGGCAATTGCACCAAGTACCCGTGACACACCAGATTTGTGTTTAATTTAAGCCATAACTTTAAGGAGCATATAAATGAAAAGTCTTAAAATGAAAAAACTTGCCATCTACACCATCGCTGCTGCTGCCATGCTTGGCGCAACCACAGCAGAGGCCGCCACTGCAGCAGGCACCTTTGATGTAACCATCAACCTTGCTACAACTTGCACGGTCGACACAACAACCCTTGCACCCACGATCGACTATGTTGCCGATGCAGCGACCGCTACCTATGGTGGTGGAACCGGTTTCTCGGTGACCTGTACCAATGGCGTTGGATATGGTCTCTCACTGGATACCGGGGGCGCTAACTACGTATCAACCACTTTCCCTGATTACAACTATACTGATTCGACCACCGGCCTGAACTATACACTCGGTCTGCCAGCTGGCTCAGGCGCCCTAACTGGTTCCGGGGGCGTCCAGAATCATACGCTTAGCGCAACTCTGACAACCTTGCCTCAGACTGGCACTTGTACGACTGCAACGTGTCAAGGCATCAACACCCACACACTGACCGTCACCTATTAAGTCAGGCAACCCCTTGAGGGTGATCCATGAGCAAACTCACCTTTACTGATAACACTGCTCTCCAGGAAGGAACTGCCAGGGTCTTCATGATCTTGGCAGTTCTGCTTGGCTTCTGGGTTATGCCCAGCCAGGCAAAACAAACCAGCAGCCAGTTTGCCGTCTCCCTTACGCTTACGACGAATGGCCAACCGGTTTCCGGTTTATGCCGCAGCGCCACCCAAGTCGGAATTTTCGGCGCAGCCGTGGTGGTGGTCTGCTCAACCGGTGAGGCGGTAGATTTTTCCGGGGATGCCTCAACGTTGCCATGGACAACGATGCAGGACAGTCCCTACCGTTTTGTCACCCAGGTCTCTAGAGGCGGCGAGTCCCTTGGCACTGTCGATAGCTATACCGGGGGTGCCACTGCCACTTCCTGGCGGGTAATCAGATTGGCCAATAGAGATTACATTGAAATGATGGTACATTGGTAATACCCTAGACTGAGGCGCCTCAAGAAAGAGAGATCAAGAACCATCATGATTCCAAGTATGCCCCTATTGACGCTGCTAGCCATGATATTGGCTTCACCAGTTCACGCTGGCACCTTCTCTGTCACTCCGATACGCATCCACATGACGCCAAATGACAAGGCAGTTGCGGTGACCATCAACAACGAGGGCGATGAAGAACTGGTCATGCAGGCAGATGTGTATCTGTGGAAGCAGAACCAAAACGGCGAAGACGATCTGACGCTTACCGAGGACATGTTGCTCTCCCCTCCCATCATCAAGGTGCCTGGCAAGTCACGTCAGGTGATACGACTAGCCAGGACACACAAGATAAGTTCGCTAGACCAGCTGACCTACCGAATGATCGTACGCGAGATCCCGGAAGCAAAGCCCACCAAGGATAACGTTCAACTGCAGGTGGCGCTCGCCTTCTCGATGCCAGTCTTTATTTCACCACCTGGCGCCAAATACAAACTTGATTGTACCGTCGAAAAAACGGCTGCCAATGCGGTTGCAGTGACTTGTGAGAACACTGGAAATGCCTATACCCAGTTGCTTGAAATAGCACTGACGAACGAAGCGGGCGAAAAGCTGGCCAGCGTAGACAAGGGTGGATATATCTTGTCTGGCGTCAAACGCAATTTTGACATCAAGTCTGCCGATAGCCTTATCCCCGGAGGAAAGGCGACCCTGACGGTAAAACTGGACGATGGGACCAAACAGACATTTGATGTGAAGATTGCAGATTAAGGAACTCAGCGTGGGATTCACCCTGCACCCGCGCCTGGTCTTCCTGCTACTTGGACTATGGGTACATCCCGCTGCAGGACAAACAGAGCCTGATCCTGTCCCCGAACCCGAAACGCCTACTATACCAACCAGGCCAGTTCCTCTATCCTATACGAAAACCGTCACGCCAAATACCAACAAGGAAGCGCCAACCAAGAAAAAATCGGAAGATCGTCTACGTGCACTTGAAGTGATCGTCAATGGCACGAAGACCGGCACATGGCTATTGTTGGAACGCGACGGTGAAATGTATGCGCCTTACGACGCGTTCCAGGAGTGGCGCGTACAACTTCCTCCTGACGCGAAGCCTATAGACTATACGCTCAACGACCAATCATATTGGCCACTGTCTGCGGTACCGGGCTACAAATTCAAGCTTGATGCCCCAAACCAGTCGGCAGAGTTGCTGTTCTCCCCACAGGCCTTCCTGGCGACTCGCGTAACCCAGGATAAATATAAAAGGCCGGTTGTCAGTCCGATACTGCCAAGCCTTTTCCTTAACTATGATTTGAATTACACCACTACTTTCCTTCGCGAATCGCCGAATGTACGAGACCTTGGTTTGCTTGCAGAGGTCGGTGCGTCGGTCCCGTGGGGTGTTCTGACCAGCAGCCACGTCGGTCGCAATTTGACAGTTGACGCTGCATCAGGGACGCCCCACAGTTGGGTTCGTTTAGAAACAACATTCACCAGGGATTTCCCTGATGATATCCATACGCTGAGACTGGGAGATACCGTTACGCGCGAAGGCATGTGGGGGCGCAATGTCTACTTCGGAGGCATCCAATACGGGAGCAACTTCGCCCTGAGTCCCGGGCTCGTCACCCAACCTATCCCTGCCTTGGGCGGCATCTCCACTGCACCATCGACAGTAGAAATGTACATCAACGATGTGTTGCGCCAAACCTCAAACGTACCTGCAGGTCCCTTTGCAATCGACAACTACCCGCTTCTCACAGGAAGTGGAGACGTCAGGATGGTTGTGCGGGACCTACTTGGTCGCGAAACCGTAATAGAACAATCCTTTTTCATCACGACCGAATTACTTTCTGCCGGACTGAATGATTGGAGCATAGAGGCTGGAAGGTTACGTCGCGATATCGGTGTTGCAAGCAACCACTACGGCCCCGGATTTTTAAGCGGTAATTGGCGTCAAGGCTACAGCAATGACCTGACGCTGGAAGGACGAGTCGAGGCAACGTCGCAATTCCGTACGATAGGTCTGGGTACAATCTCCACCCTGCCAAAACAAGTGCTAGGCAAGGCATCTTTGGCTGCAAGCGGCGGGCAGGGTCAGAATGGAGGACTTTGGCTGCTTGGACTTGAACACCAGCGCCTACGTAGCAGTCTGTCATTCCAAATCCAGGGTGCTTCTATCAATTTTCGTCAACTGGGACAGCCCGAAACAACCTCTCCCATCAAACTTCAAATGGCAGGCAACTGGAGTTACACGAGCGAAACCAAGGGCACCTTCGGCGTGGGCCTTGCTGCCATTGATCGATTTGACAATACCAAAATATCCACATTGTCAGGCAACTATACCGCACGCATCGGTGCGAACAGCAACCTGAACCTTACACTCAGCAAGGCGATCTATGGAAGCAGTGGTACTTCCGTTGGAATGTACTTCGTCATGCCATTGGGGCACAACAGAATCGTTAGTGCTTCGGCAAACAGCCATGGAGGGAAACAGGACTATTACGTTTCAGCCAATCAAAATCCAAGTCAGGAAGACCATATTGGCTGGCGTACTCTTGCAGGCAGACAGCAGGATCAGTCACGTGCCGAAGGTGGCGTATATTATCTTGGGCGCTATGGCAGATGGTCTGGCGATGCTAGCTACTCCCCAGATCAGCATGCCATGCGCCTTGGTGCCAACGGCGGTATCGTATTCGCAGACAAGAAGTTGTTTGCCACCCAGCAAGTCGATCAGAGTTTTGCCGTCGCCGAAGTCACAGGCCATGAGAATATTGGCATCGGCCTTGGCAGCAACGTGCTGACCCACACGGATTCAGACGGAGTAGCATTGATTCCACACCTAATGCCTTACCAGAACAACCCGATAAGACTTGACCCTAGCGAACTTCCAATCAGTGCCGAAATCGATTCGATCGAGCAGAATGCGGTTCCAGCATGGCGCAGCGCTGTCAAAGTGGTCTTCCCGGTTCGTGGCGGGCGCGGCGCATTACTGAGCTTCATATTAAAAGATGGCGAATATGTACCTGCAGGTGCGCTCGTAAATATCGAGGGGGATAAAGAAGAATTCTATGTAGCGCGCAGAGGGGCGGCCTTTGTCACCGGCCTTGAATCAACGGATCGAGTGGTGGTGAAGTGGAATGGGCAGCAGTGTAAAATTGACGTCGTACTACCCCCTGAATCCCCTGACGAGATTCCACGCATCGGTCCACTGCTTTGCAAAGGAATGCCACAATGATTTCAAAGATGATTCTACTGAAATGGGTCTCAAGGCTGGGGGCCATGGCCATGCTGCTTTCATGCTCATGGGCACATGCCGGTGCATTCTGCAGCATCAGCTCGCTCGGATTTACTACCGCATATGTGCCTACCAACCTTGCCGTTAACATCACCGCAACAACTTTTGATGTGACCTGCACCGCTGGCCCAAAAAAATCAAATGTCCAGTACCAGGTTGTCGTTGATAACGGAATGAATGCGCTCGGACCTCAAAATCGTGCCATGCTGGCAGGTAGTTTCATCAATTACCATTTGGCTTCAGATGGTGCCTGCGCAATCCAGTGGAAAGGTACATCAGGCATTCCTGTCGCCAAGGCGAAGATCTCGTTGGCCGCAAATCAAACTATCACGAATACCTATACATTCTACGGCTGCATCCCGGCTGGCCAAGCAGCCCTCCCGCCCGAAGGTGCCTATACTGACACAGTGACAATGACCTTCTCTACAACAATAGCATCTGGAGGCGGTGCATCGTCTTTCACAGGCGGCAGTTTTCCGGTAACCATCCTTTCACCAGCAAGCTGCAATTTCACTTCCCCACCTTCGAGCATCGTTTTTTCTTACACCTCATACAGCCCGGTCGACGTTCTAGCAAATTCGGTATTCGGTATCAGATGTACCACCTTCCTTCCCTATTCGATGGACCTGGATGCCACCACCGGTGTATTAGTAGGGCTAAATTATTCCTTGCTTCTGAATACCGTAGCCACCGGGGGCAGCTCTCCACTGTCCAGTATAGGTAATGGTGTTGCGCAATCCTTCTACATCAACGGTACCATAGTCGCAGGACAAGGAGGCACCTGCGCTTCGGCTGCCTGTTCAGGAACGCAAACACGTACGTTAACCATAACCTATTGAACTTGTGAAAACGCAAAGAAACTAACTTAAATAATTTTCAATCTTGTAAACTGGCCTGATGCGCCCCGTCTTCTTCGCTTTGCTCCTACTGTCGAGCTTCCAGTCCAACGCATGGGCGAGCTCTGATCCATTCGACACCCTGTCTTTGGTTCCACCAAAGCCGATGTTGCACGCTCAAAGTGCAATTGACGACCCATGTCCGGAAGCGATGCCGGATGTCGCGCTGGATCTGCTTGATGTGGTCAACTTGGCGTTATGTAACAATCCACAAACTCGGGAGGTTTGGGCGAATTCACGGGTCTATGCTGCCCAGATAGGCGTCAACAAGGCGGAATATCTGCCGAGCGCCAACCTGAACGCCTCAGGCAGTCGCAGTAA
The DNA here is from genome assembly GCA_024641025.1 of Gallionella sp. Classification (GTDB taxonomy): domain Bacteria; phylum Pseudomonadota; class Gammaproteobacteria; order Burkholderiales; family Gallionellaceae; genus Gallionella. The sequence goes on along the minus strand of JAHEDW010000043.1, from coordinate 13,300 downwards.
GACCGATAGCAATCCCAGCGTCGATCAAAGCAGGATTGGCCTGACATTTTCCTACCTACTTTATGACTTCGGATTGCGAGCGGCCAACCTTGAGGGGGCAACTCAAATGTTGGTTGCAGCAAGTGCCACGCAAGACAGCACGGTACAGGCGATATTCTTCGCTGCTGTTCAGGCCTATTACCAAGAGCAAGCAGCCATTGCAGCGCTTGATGCAGCACTTGAATCTGAACGAGCCGCCAAGGAAAGCTTTGCCGCTGCCGAAGCTCGCTACATTGCAGGAAGTGCGACACCTGCCGACAAACTACAGGCGCAAACAGCCTTTTCACAGGCCACTTTGAATCGCATCACTGTTGCCGGCAACCTTAGAAATGCTCAAGGATCATTGGCAAACATGATCGGGATGGATGCAAACCAGAAAATATCGTTGGTTCCCGCCAATACAGCAGCAATGCCAGACGAGTTCGAAGGTGATGTTGATGCGTTGATAAAAGAAGCGCGCCAGCGGCGGCCGGACCTGCAGTCAGCTGCCGCACAAGTAAAGGCCGCACAAGCCAGTATCGAAGCGGCGCGAGCGGCAGGTAGTCCTACAATTTCCCTGGCTGCCTCTGCTGACAAATACAAATTTTCTGGAAGCAGTTCACGTGGCTCGTCAATCGGCATCAATCTGAATGTACCGATATTTTCCGGCTTCGCACCAACCTATCGAATTCGTGCAGCCGAGGCGCAATTGGATACCAGGAGCGCACAATATGACAAATTGCGCTTGCAGGTCGCGCTAGATGTTTGGACCGCTTATCAGGAACTTACCACTGCGACCCAATCCTTGCGCACAACCGCAGACTTGCTCGACAGTGCTGACCTATCCGCACGGGTCGCACTTGGGCGTTACAAGGCCGGTGTAGGCAGCATTCTCGATGTTTTGAATGCGCAAAGTACCTTGGCCAGTGCACGTCAGCAACGAATCCAGTCGACCTTGAACTGGAACATCAATCGTGCCGGCCTTGCCCAGGCGGTAGGCAGTCTTGATGCAGGATTGTTGCAAACCTTGTCAGATCTCAGTAATCAGGCTATTGAGGATAAATCACCCAAGAAGAACCAACCATGAAAAAGATAATCCATTCACCGCTTGGCTTGACCCTGCTTGCAGTCGCTGTCATCACTACCGGATTTTTTACTTACAAAGCATTTTTCGGGACTGCTCCTGATAAGCAATATCGCTTGCAGGCTATTGAAAATGGTGACATCAGCCAGACCGTCTCTGCCAACGGCACGATTAATCCAGTGACTTTGGTAAGTGTCGGAACCCAGGTATCCGGCACCGTAAAAAAGCTCTACGTGGACTTTAACAGCAAGGTCGAAAAAGGACAGGTGCTACTGGAACTCGATGATGCCTTGCTCTTGGCACAGCAAAATCAAAGTCTGGCGAACCTGCAAAGCGCCCAGGCATCACTGGAATTGGCAACTGCCAACGAGGCACGCATGCGTACCTTGTTCACACAGGAATATGTCTCGCATCAGGAAATGGATACTGCCGTTCAAGCAAAAAAAACTGCTGAAGCGCAGTTGAAGTTGGCACAAGCAACCGTTCAAAGAGACCGCGCAAACCTAGCCCATTCTGTTATCCGCTCGCCGGTATCAGGCGTGGTAGTAGACAGGGAGGTGGATGTAGGACAGACCGTTGCTGCAAGTCTGCAAACCCCGACACTGTTCAAAATCGCTCAGGACCTGTCAAGAATGCAGATCGATGCCAATTTTGCAGAAGCTGATATCGGAAGCATCCGTGTAGATCAGGATGTTCATTTTACCGTGGATGCATTTCCCAATCGCAGCTTTAACGGGAAGGTCAAAGAGGTGCGCCTGAATCCAACTACCCAGCAAAACGTGGTCACCTATGATGTCGTGATCAACGTCGACAATCCAGAGAAAATATTGTTGCCCGGCATGACCACATACGTGAACATTACGATCGCTGGACGTAAGAACGTTTTGCTCGTTCCAAATGCTGCGTTACGTTTCAAGCCGACCAAAAGCAATCTCCAAAAGCCTGTTTCCAACGAAGCAAATGGTGCCAAGACGAATGCTGACCAACCCGCCGGCGAGGGCGGAACCAAGAAACAGAAGCATAAACAGGATGGTTTCCCCGGCAAAGTCTATGTATTCGAGAAAGGTGAACTGAGACCGGTAAGCGTGTCACTCGGCATTACCGACAACCGCAATTCCGAGATCATCGCTGGAGAGCTCAAGGTAGGTGACCAGTTGGTGGTTGGTGAGGCACAAGGAAACGGCAACTCTCAATCTGGCAGTTCTCCGATGCGCCTGAGAATGTTCTGATGAAAGAGCCGGTGATCCGTATCGAAGAACTGGGCAAGTCCTACCAAACTTCCGCAGGGGAATTCCCTGCGCTTAAATCGGTGAATCTCTCCATTACTTCTGGTGAGTTCGTCGCGATCATGGGGCCATCTGGATCAGGCAAGTCCACCTTCATGAACATCCTCGGTTGTCTCGACAAGCCCAGTACGGGTAGGTATTTTCTGAATGGCAGCAGTATTGCAGAGCTAGGTAAGGATGAACTTGCATTGCTACGCAATCGCACCATCGGTTTCGTGTTCCAGGGTTTCAATCTGCTGCCACGTATGTCGATAGCGGAAAATGTCGCCCTGCCCCTGATCTATTGCGGTTTGGAACATGAAGAGCGTCGTAATCGCGCCCGCGAACTGCTATCAAAAGTTGGTTTGGCAAGCCATGCAGAATCTATGCCCAACAAGATCTCTGGTGGCCAGCAACAACGCGTTGCGATAGCGCGAGCGCTGGTAAATCGCCCTCGCCTGATTCTTGCAGACGAACCAACTGGGAATCTTGACAGCAAGACTGGCCAAGAGATCATGTCCTTGTTTGACGAACTCAATCATGAAGGCATCACCATCATTCTGGTCACTCATGAAGAGGATATCGCGCGACATGCAAAGCGCCAAGTGCGTTTTCTTGATGGACGCATCATCAGCGATGAACTCACCCGGGAGACCATGCCATGATGCTGGCAATGCTCGGCGAAGCTTGGCGTGCAATGGGAACCAATAGATTGCGCACATTCCTGACGATGCTGGGAATGGTGATCGGGGTCGGTGCCGTAGTGCTCATGATGGCTATAGGCCAAGGCGCTCAGTATGCGATCAAGCAAAGTATCTCTTCGATGGGTAGTAACCTGTTTATCCTATTGGCCGGCCATACCTCAAGTGGAGGCGTGCGCTCAGGAAGCGGGGGGGCACATACGCTCACGGTCGATGATGCAGAAGCCATAGCCGAACTTCCGGGCATTCAAGCCGCAGCACCAGTTCATCCTGGCAGTGCTCAGGTTATATATGGGCCAAACAACTGGAACACAGCCATCATTGGCACCACACCAGCATATCTTGATGCGCGTTCCTGGACAGTCACATCCGGGTCAGCCTTCACAGATTCAGACGTTCGCTCAGCAACCCGCATCGCATTGATTGGAAAAACTGCGGCAGAAAACCTTTTCGGTGACGAAGATCCCGTCGGCAAGACCATACGAATCCGGCAAAGCCCATTCGTGATACTCGGCACGCTGAGCGTCAAGGGACAAAGTATGGATGGGCGTGACCAGGATGACACGCTCATCATCCCCCTGACAACTGCACAACGTCAGGTATTTGGTACAGACTTCCCTGGTTCTGTAAGAATGATCATGGCTCAGGCCACAACTCAGGAGATCATGCCAAGCGTTGAAAAAGACATGACAGCCTTGCTTCGTCAGCGTCACCGCTTGCGCGAAGGAATGGACAATGATTTCTTCCTGCGCAACCTCACTGCCGTGGCGAACTCTGCTGCAGAGAGCACACGCATCATGTCGATGTTGCTAGGCGCAATCGCCTCGGTATCCCTACTGGTCGGGGGAATCGGCATCATGAACATCATGCTGGTCTCGGTCACCGAACGCACTCGCGAAATCGGTATACGCATGGCCATCGGCGCACGCGAGCGTGACATTCTGATGCAATTCCTGCTTGAAGCCATCATCATCTCGGTGGTTGGTTGCCTGATCGGATTGTTGCTTGGCATCAGCGGTGCCCTACTGGTCGAGATGTTTACAGGAACGTCTGTTATCATCTCGTTCGGCTCGGTGGCAGTCGCATTCGGTGTCGCAGCGACGGTAGGTATATTTTTTGGATTCTATCCTGCTCGAAAAGCTGCACAACTGGATCCCATTGAGGCACTTCGCTACCAGTAAGCAGCAAGCTGGACTAAACGTTACTGTTATACAGTAATGGCAACTGCTTCAAACCAAACCCGAACAGAAATAATAAATTGACGTTGTGGTCACCTTGATAAACAATTGCATCGAAGTTGACGCGCTATACTCACTCCAGGGAGCATCAATGGCTTCAAGCAATTCAAGAATTTCGATAGTTGTCAGTATCCTGCTATTTGCCTCGGCTTGCGCCTATGCTGAAGACAGCCCACAAGAAATCAAAATGCGTATCGGGATCGGCAACCCTGTTGAAGGAAAGGCCAAAGCGATTCCTTGCAGGGTTTGCCATGGTGATGATGACAACCCTGAAGAGCCGATGATTCCCAAACTTGCCGGACAATATGCAGACTATATCCAACGGCAAATCTACAACTATCAGGAAGGTACACGCAGCGATCCAGACATGAACAGAATTTCATCAACCCTGACCAATCGTCGGGATCTTGCTGACATCGCTTCATATTTTGCCAGCTTAAAGCAGATGAAAGGGATCCCAGTCGCAAATGAGGAGGGTGAAAAGCTTTATCTCAAAAGAGGATGTTTCAATTGTCATGGGGAGGTCGGCAAAGGCAAGCCCAACTACAACTCGATATTTCCTATCGTTGGCGGGCAGAAAAAGGGATACCTGATCAAGCAAATGAAAGACTTCAAGTCTGGTGAGCGCACCACAGACATATCAGGAATCATGACACTGGTCATGAATCAAATGACCTATAACGAAATCGTTGCAGTGGCTGAATACATGTCAGGTCAGTGATGCCGTCAACGATTTCCGGATGCACCAAATCTAGTATTCAATATAGATGTCATCTCAATCGCGCCAATGAGTTACGGCGCAATTCCGAGATAGACAATCTCCCAAATCAGCGCGATTACCTAAGACTATGGCACGTGAGCCGAGTCGCGACTTCCCTGCTTAAAAGCTGCCTTACAGGAAAAACACCATTGACGTATCCTCCGTTATCGGAAACAATCCTACCGAGATAAATAACTAAAGACCGCAAGCGAGGAGACATGTTACATACAATCAAAATCAAGGCTGCTGTTTTTTCTATGACACTTTTCATGGCAACAGCTGCCTACGCGGGGGACAGCCCGGCGGATATCAAGGCAAGAATCGGTAAAGGCGACCCCGTCGCAGGCAAGGACAAATCTGCAATGTGTCAGGGTTGTCATGGCGAAAAGGGTATGAGTGATGCAACAACTTTTCCCCGACTCGCCGGACAATTCGCCAACTATCTGCAGAAACAGATTCACGACTTTCAAAAAGAAGCCCGTGTTGACCCGACCATGAGCGGCATGGCAGCAACCGTGACCGAGCATCAGGACTTGCTCGATATCACTGCCTATTTCGCCAGCCAGCAGCAAATGAAAGGCTCGGGCGGAAACAATGAGGCTGGAAAGCAATTGTATCTCGAGGGCAATGCTACAAGCGGTGTTTACGGCTGTGTCAACTGCCATGGTGAGAACGGCAAAGGTAAATCACCTGATAATGCATTGTTCCCGGTGATTGGTGGCCAACACAAGGACTACTTGGTTAAACAGTTAGCCGATTTCAACAAGGGCGATCGCAAGAACGACCCCGCAGGCATGATGGGTAATATCGCCAAGTCGATGACTACGGCCGAAATCGAAGCAGTAGCGGATTATCTATCCGGACTTTAACCAGGCCTGAATTTGCAATCCAGCTTGGTTGGCTGTTACAAGTTACTGCCAGCACAGGCATAAGGAATAAAAAATGGCGCCAAATGCGCCATTTTTTATTTGTCATCGAGACTTATTCGGAATAGCTCCATTGCCACTTTTCAAATATTTCAGAGCCAATTTTTCTGTTTATGTCGGATCGTGCCAGGACTAAATTGGCTTCATATGAACCCGCGTGGTATTCTCAGTTAGCAATAAACTTACGAAATTGACATGCCCGTTTCCATCAAATCCCAGCAAGAAATCGAGAAAATGCGCGTTGCCGGTCGATTGACCAGCGAGGTCCTTGATTACATCACGCCGTTCGTCAAGGCTGGAGTAACAACAAACAAGCTTGACCAACTTTGTCATGACCTGATCGTGAATGTACAAAAGGCCATACCTGCACCCCTCAATTACGCTCCAAGTGGACACAGGCCCTATCCCAAATCGATATGCACCTCAATCAATCACCAGATCTGCCACGGGGTACCCAGCGACAAGGTTCTCAGGAATGGTGATATCGTCAATCTCGACATCACTGTCATCAAGGACGGCTATCACGGTGACAGCAGTCGAATGTTCTATATCGGCGAACCGTCCATTCAAGCCCGGCGTTTGTGCGAGACAACGTATCAGGCACTGTGGCACGGCATCCGAGCCGTCAAACCCGGGGCCTATCTTGGCGATATCGGATATGCAATCCAGAGTTTCGTCGAGCCGATGGGATATAGCGTAGTGAGAGAGTTTTGCGGCCATGGCATCGGCCAGAAATTTCATGAAGAACCACAAGTCTTGCATTACGGCAAGGCCAGAACCGGCTTGAAACTTGAGCCAGGTATGACATTCACGATAGAACCGATGATCAATGCCGGCAAGGCGGGTATCAAGCAACTTGGCGATGGGTGGACCATAGTCACGAAAGATCATAGTCTGTCCGCTCAATACGAGCATACAATACTCGTCACCGACACCGGCTTCGAAGTGCTCACCGTTTCAGATGGCTGCCCTCTTCCCACCCCCTGAAATACGACTGACTGAAAACTGCACACTGACTGATTCATGAATATCCTATGAAAAAGTCATTGGTAAAAATGCTCAGTGTCAATGATCGAATCGATATTCCAACTTTGCGCACATCGTTGCGCGACGACCGTGCAGCACTCGAGCAAAATTTCCTACAACATGCCAAACCATCAAGCTTGCTCAGTTTACACAGCAAGTTGATCGACAAGTATCTTTACCTTGTCTGGCATCAACTCGACATGCCGGACCAGATCGCTTTGGTTGCAGTGGGAGGATACGGTCGCGGAGAGTTGTATCCTCGATCAGACATCGACCTCCTGATCTTGCTGTATGCAGAACCAAATGAAGCGCTTCAACAGAAGCTACAAGCGCTTGTTGGCATGCTCTGGGACATCGGCCTTGAAGTCGGCCATAGCATAAGGACCATAGCGGAATGCCTTAAGGAAAGCGCAGACATTACTGTGCAGACGAACCTACTCGAAGCTCGCCTGCTAGTTGGCGATGCAAGGCTGTTCGCGGAATTGAATAATGTATTACACCAATACCTTGACCCGAAGGCATTTTTTCTCGCCAAACAGAAAGAACAACTGCAGCGCCATGAGCGTTTCATTGACTCAGACTTCAACCTGGAGCCCAATCTCAAAGAAAGTCCCGGAGGCCTGCGCGATCTTCAAACCATAACATGGATTGCACGTGCGGCAGGTCTGGGCACAAGCTGGAAAGCGCTTGCCAAGGTCGGATTGATCACCTCTACCGAAGCACGCGAAATAGCTCGGCACGATTCGTTGCTTCAGGAGTTGCGCATTCGTTTGCATTACCTTGCCAAGCGCCGGGAAGACAGACTGATCTTCGACTTTCAGACCCTGCTCGCAGAACAAATGGGTATCAGTGCCTCAGCCAACCGCCGCGCAAGTGAACACCTGATGCAACACTACTACAAGACTAAGCGAGCAGTACGCCAGTTCAACACGATATTGCTACAAAGTCTGCGCGACCACCTTTTTCGTGAATCGCCCTTAGTCAACGCACTGAATGCTCGCTTCAGGACTATTGGAACGCTGCTTGATATCCGCGATGAACAACTTTTCGAGCATACTACCGCTGCGATATTCGAATTGTTCCTGTTGCTGGCAAAGCACTCTGAGTTGACCGACCTCAGCGCAAAGACTTTGCGTGCACTGTGGCGCGCACAGCACTACATCGACGCAACATTCCGGCGTGATCCGATTAATCGGGCACATTTCATGGAGATCCTTCGCCAACCGCAAGGAGTACTCCATGCATTGCGGCGTATGAATCAATATGGAATCCTGGGCGCATACATCCCGGCGTTTGGACGCATCGTCGGACAAATGCAACATGACCTTTTCCATGTGTACACAGTGGACGAACATATCCTGATGGTGGTGCGCAACCTTCGACGCTTCGCTGTCCCACAATTTGCGCATGAATACCCACTTTGCAGCAGATTGCTCGGTGAATTCGCCCGCCCAGAGGTACTGTATATTGCAGGACTGTTTCACGACATTGCCAAGGGACGTGGCGGCGACCACTCACAGCTAGGCAAAAAGGATGCGCGTACATTCTGCACACAGCACCAACTCAGCCGCGACGATACTGACCTGATCGTTTGGCTGGTTGAAAATCACCTGAAGCTTTCCGCGACTGCCCAGAAGCAAGACCTGTCAGACCCTGAGGTGATCGCAAGCTTCACAGAAACAATCAAGGACGACCGTTATCTTGTGGCACTGTACCTCTTGACCGTTGCTGATGTGCGCGGCACGAGCCCAAATGTTTGGAATGCCTGGAAAGCCAAATTGATAGAAGATCTTTTCCGCTTGGCGCGTCGCTACATGAGTGACGGGATAATATCTGACCAACTCGGGGAGATCCGTCGTGAGGCAGCCACCATCCTTAATTTATATGCCATGTCGGCAGACTCATATCAGTTGCTGTGGGCACAACTCGAGGATAGTTACTTCCTAGATCATGAAGCGCAGGAAATTGCCTGGCATACACGTTTGCTTTCGTCCAAAGTAAACCCTACTGTTCCTATCGTGAAGGCTCGATTGAGCCGTGTCGGTGAAGGCCTGCAGGTGCTGGTTTATTGTCCAGACCAGCGCAGCTTGTTCGCGCGTATCTGCGATTTTTTTGCTCGCATGAATTACACCATTGTCGAGGCCAAGATCCACACAACACGTCATGGCTTCGCCTTGAACAGCTTTCAGATCATGGAAGCCGTACGGAGCAGCACGGTTTACCGTGACATCATGACCTATATAGAATTCGAGCTTTCTCAGCAGATCACTCTGGCGAAGCCAGTCTCGCTCCCCTCTGCCGGTCGCATCAGTCGTCAGCTAAAACACTTCCCGATGCGCACCAAGGTAGATATCAAACCAGATAGAAAGGGGATGTACGTGCTGTCACTGACTGCGGGCGACAGGCCGGGATTGCTGGCAAGAATCGCGCTCATTTTTGACCAGCACGATATACGCTTGCATCGTGCCAAAATCAACACCTTGGGAGGTCGCGCTGAAGACGTATTCTGGATCAGCGGCTCAAGCTTGTCCAAGCCTGAGAATATCGAAAAGTTACGTAAAAACCTGCTGGAAGACTGATTGTCGTCTCGATTGCCAGTGGCCTGTCGAATTGTTGATACCGGATATCCATTAGAACACTGGTACGCCCGAGCAACTCAATGCTTGCAGCAAGAATTAACGCGCTTACATGAAATTACTGCATCTGTTCTGGAAGTTGCCCGAGCATTTCCTCGAATTCCCTCAAGCGCATCGGCTTTCCGAACAAGAAACCTTGATAGGCATTACACCCATGCTGTTGCAGAAAGGTGCAGTGTTCTTCCTTTTCAACGCCTTCAGCAATGACAAGCATGCCGAGATTGTTTCCCATGCCGATGATGGTTTGAATTATGATCTCGTCAGCATGCCGCAAACCGATGTTGCGCACGAACGATTGGTCGATTTTGAGTTGATCGAATGGCAACCCCGTCAGATAGGAAAGCGAAGAGTAGCCTGTTCCAAAATCATCCATTGAAAAGCTCACACCGAATTCCTTCAATGCCTCCATCTTCTTCCTGGTGTCCTGGATATTTTCCAGAACCATGCTTTCCGTCAACTCAAGCTTTATCCTGCTCGGATCGACACCTATTGCTCCAATCGTCTCGCAAACCATCTCGACAAAGTCAGATTGGCGGAACTGTCGAGCACTGACGTTTATGGACAGATCCAAGGATCGCGTTTGCGGATGCCGTTCCCATTCCTTAACTGTCCTGCATGCGCTCTCTAGCACCCATTGGCCTATAGGCAATATCAGGCCGGTCTCCTCCGCAAGCTTTATGAATTCCTGAGGCTGAATCGACCCGCGTTCTGGATGCTGCCATCGCAACAGAGCTTCGGCACCAATAATACCGTCATTGTTTAAAACCTGAGGCTGATAAAAAAGACTGAGTTGACCTTCCGCAAGCGCATATCTGAGGTCGGACTCCATCGCCATTCTGGATTCAAGCTTGGCTTGCATCTCGGGATCAAAAAATCGAATTGTGTTGCGCCCGGCACTCTTTGCCTCGTACATCGCAGTGTCTGCGTGCTTGAGAAGTTCGTCCTCGGACAACTCCTGTCCGCAGAACAGGATAATGCCAATGCTGATTGTGCCGTGATGCTCATACCCATGCAACACGATAGGCTGGCGTATGGATTCGAGTATCTTCTGCGCAACACCCTCAGCTTGAGCCGCTGCCAACTGAACGTCCGGACTTAATCCTTCGAGCATGATGATGAACTCATCACCACCCAATCTCGCCACCACATCCCCGTCACGAACACAGCCTTGAAGCAGCCTGGCGGCCTCAATCAGAAGCATATCGCCAATGTCATGGCCGCGTGTGTCATTCAAAGTCTTGAAGTTGTCGAGATCAAGGAACAGTATCGCACCGAAATTACGATGACGGATTCCCGAGAAAGTAACATGGCGGATCCTTTCGAGCAGAAGTCTCCGATTGGGTAGTCCAGTTAGCGGATCATAGAATGCCAGTGAGTGAATCTCGGCTTCAGCGTTCTTCTGTTCTGTGACGTCCCTGTATACTCCAAGTATGCCGATATTTTCGTCTTTGCTATTCTGCAAGGGGACCTTGGAGGTACGTACCCACAATCTTCTTCCATCTGCGGTCATCACCTGTTCATCATAGTCGAGCTTGCTGACTGCGGTGTCCATCACAGACCGGTCATCTGATCGAAATTCCTCGGCAAACTCCTTCCATACAAGATCATAGTCGGTCATTCCAGCAAGATCACTGGATTTGGCAAAGCCAGCATCCCTGGCAAAAACAGCATTGCCCCCTATGTAACGTAAATTTCGGTCCTTCCAATAAACCCCAACGGGAATCGAATCTATAACTTCCTGAAGGAACCTCCTCGACTCAGCAATTGTTTTCTCTGCTTCAAGCAGTTGTTCATGTTCATTCAGCATCAGGCTTTGACGCAAAGCAGCGAAAAATGTGACTGCGATTGCTGCATACATAACTGCATTCCTCAAGAGCGGCAGAATGGTATCCGAGGACATTGCCAGTATGACTGCGATTGCTGCAATCACGACAGCCACCAAGGGCAACATGCGCAAGACCCCTTCGCTCCATTTTTCATAACGCTTGTTGTAAGAGGAAACCATGCGCCACTTCATTGCTGAGACGCCAACGATGATAGAAGCAACCGAAAAAAATTCGTTCAAAAAAGAGGCGTCTTCAGTCGTACCGGATAGCGCTTGCGCGTTCCATCGCATCCAGATCAACCCCTGCATGAGAATCCCGAATTGGAACAAAATCCACGGCCACTCTGGTCGCGGACGCATATGAAGCATCAACAGTACGCCGAAGCAAGCTGCCGTTAACAGAAAAAGTGGATATGCCGTCATGACAAGCAACGTCAACAAATCGATCGATCCTTCTCTTGGCAGATAGATCGTGAGAATCAACGTCAATATTGCAATGCTTAATATTGTTGTATCAAGCAAAGTAACTACCCGATTGCTTTTGGGTAGCTGAACGCTCATCGCGGCCACCATCCCCATGAGGAAGCCAGGACCAAGCATCAGGTAAAAGAAATCGGATGGCGCAGGGAATGGATTCCAGCCGATGTAGACTTGTATATCGAACAGGACTTGGCCTAAGAAATAGGCAAACAGTCCGAAAAAAAACCAGCGCCGAGCTGCACGTTCGGCTCCACTGCTTTTTTTATAACCCAGCCATGCCAGTGCTGCAGCAGCTGCGTTACCGATAGTCCAGTGGATGTTGTCTAACAGCACCAGCCAGAACCTATCGGAAAGCATGTACTGAAGCGTGAATGCTGCGGCCAGAACAATTATGGAGGCCCAGAGTATTGCTTTGGCTAAGGGGGTATTAGTCATTCATTCCCTATTACAGCAGCGAGCGGCGGAAGAACAATATGCCACCTGCTTAATCACCCCGAATTTAGATGGGTAAGATATTATCAGACGCCAAATATCAATGCGACTACGAATGTTAGTGATCCACCGACAAGCTTCCCGAGATTCTTTTCTTTACATATTTATACTCTGCTCACGGTTTAAACCGACCAAATCGAACGTATATATTCCTGAGCACGATCAAACGCAAGTTGCCAGATGGTTCATTCATGAATTCCATGGGCAGTTACAGCGACTACGCATTGCTTGGTCTCGATGTATTGGCTAGACAGTAGGCGGGACCTTTGTATCGACTCCAGTCTCTCATTGGCACGGTTTATCTCCTTCGTCTCAGCACGAAGTTTTAACTCTGCTTCATGAGCCAATTTCAATTCAGCATCTGCAAGTTGGTCTGCCAACAATGATAACTCACGTTCGGTCTGTAGCTTGAAAGCCGCCGCTTTTCTGGCCATTGCTTCCGTGGACTGCCGCTCTTGAGACTTTAACTCGGCCTTTCGTAGCAGCACATTTGTTTGCTCTTGAAGTTGCCAGGCATTTCTATCGGCTTCGGCCTGCGAATTCATCAACGCTACTGCATCCTGTTCCGCCTTAAGTTTACGTTCGGCTTCTAATCGTGCAGTTTGGCTTGCATTGACACGACGTTCGGCGGCTTCAAGTGACAACAATCGAGCATACTCTGCAGCAACACTACCCTGCGAAGCCTGTTCATCGCGTTTAGCAAGTACCGAGAACTCAACCTGAAGTTGGCGCATTTTTGCTTCAGCCCGTAGCCTGGCCTGGTGCTCCTTGTAATATCGCAAATCGTAATTAACCCCATGCTGAACCTGTACAATATCAAAACTAAAGGGTGCTGGCTTACCTTCTGAC
>JAHEDW010000042.1 GCA_024641025.1 Gallionella sp. | reverse complement strand
GCTCTGCTAAGGTAGTGATGTGACGAGTGTCCACCTCGTCATAACCGCGCTTGGCATGAATATAAAGCACTGGCGGGAAAGGTCCTTTACCGGTCGGAATAGCAACCTCAACCGGTACTTCGACGTTACCGGACAAGACTGTCAATTTCTTGATACTTACGCCATCAGCAAGAGCTGTACCAGTTGCCATCACTATTGAAACCAGCACGCAAAGAAAGTATTTGAAAGTCATGCTATTCCCCTTTTCCTTGGTCAAATAAGCGGTGATTATCATAGCATGTGGCAGAAGATGGCTTGTCAATGCTGTTCCTTAGTTGACATCAGTTTAGTCACTTGAATGCGAAGCTTGAAAACGCCTTCAAGAAGACTACAATAACTTGAGTTGTGGTTATGCTTCTGAATTACTATAGCTTGTTTTCAAAGCTGCAGGAGGACTAGATGGAATTGGTATGGTCCAAGAAGATGAGTGTTGGAAATGAATCTATTGATTTAGAGCACAAGTTGATACTTGATCTGGTAAATGAAATAGAAATAGTTATAAGAATGAAAGATAGCGCGCTGTTCATTCGGGCGATAGAAAAGCTCGAAAAAATCACTTTTAGACATTTTCAAAATGAAGAGAATATTGCGCACGCGATTAATTATCCTTTCAAAGAACATCATATTGAGCATCAGTATATTTTGGGAGAATTCCAGTCCATAAAAAACGAGTTGGCCAAAAATCAGAGCAGGTGGTCTGAAAGCATTGCAGAGCACTACTATATGTTCTTGAGCACGTGGGCAGTAGACCACGTCATTGAGGATGACATGAAAATGAAACCGTTTCTCGAAGCCTGCCCTTATGACTTCAAGCCGGGTGATCTTGAAAGTTAATTGTGATGCAAATTCTTGCACTTATTGGCCTTTGGTTAATTTGTAAATCAAAATCTATTGACAGGAAATGGAGGGTATGAAGATGAACAGAAGTATATGTGTTGGTGTTGCAGTTCTCGCGGTTTCATTTATCACGAGCGGCTGCGTCAGCTCCGGAAAGTTCGATAAGATGCAGGAAGGGAAGAACGAGGAGATCAAAACGCTGCAACAGCAAAAGGCAGATTTGGAGCAGCAAAGAGCTGATCTTGCGCAGCAGAAATACCAGCTAGAAGTAAAGAGTTCGGAGTTGGCGCAGCAGAAATCAGAACTTGAGCAGCGAAGCGCTGACCTTGAAAAGCAAAACTCCGAAATACAGCAGCAGGTGGACATTCTGGAGCAACAGAAGGCAGCGTTGCTAGAGGCCAGCCAACAGCGGCAGCAACAATACGATGCTCTTGTGCAGAACCTTTCGAAGGAAGTTGAGCAGGGCCAGCTTCAGGTGAGGCAATACAAGAACATGCTGGCAGTGGATCTTGCAGAGCAGATATTTTTCGACTCAGGTCGATCAAAGCTCAAGCCGGAAGGCAAGGAAGTATTAACTAAAGTCGGAGAGGCTCTCAAGGGCTACGAGAACAAGGTCATCCGGGTTGTCGGCCATACTGACAATGTGCCGATAGCCAAGGCTCTTCAATCTTCTTTCCCGACAAACTGGGAGCTATCAGTCGCGCGCGCGACTACAGTGGTGCGATTCCTTCAGGAAGTTGGCATAGAGCCCGAGCGCATGGTTGCTTCCGGCAGGAGTGAATATGATCCAGTTGCGCCGAACGACACCTCAGAAGGCCGCCAGAAAAACCGCCGTATCGAGATCATGCTTATAGACAAGGGTTTGGCTGACGAAATGGAAAAGACGGTTAACTGACGATTGAATCAGCATGGATTGCTTAGAGGTGATCAGGGTTGCAACCCTGATCACCTCTACCTCTAGTTAAGGCTCAAAGATCAAAGCTTACTCAGCCAGATAAGTGTACCGTCCTTCCAAACTTCTGTACTCAGAGCTGAGGTACGCTTCGCTTGATGCCCTTCTTGTTTGTCGCTTTGAAGAAAGCTGGATGCAGGCTAGTGATTTTGCATATATATCTTTAAGCCTTCGCAAGTGCTTGTAATACTGCTCTTAACAAAGTCCAGCATCGCGCGACAGATTCAATCTCGACGCTTTCGCCCGGCGCATGTGCACCACGAATGTCTGGGCCGAATGAGATCATGTCTAGATGTGGATGACTGGCAGCGAGCAATCCACATTCTAGTCCAGCATGGATTACCTGCAATGAAGCGGGATGGCTAAATTGCTCGGAATAAACCTGCTGGCACAGATCAAGTAAAGGTGAAGACAGATTCGGTGTCCAACCAGGATACGCTCCATCCTTCCATGCCCGTAGTCTGTAACTCTCAGCTCGAGAGACAAGCTTGTCTGCTAGATTATCGGCGCGTGCATCTTGCAGTGAGCGAACCTTAAATGTTGCTTTGAATATTCCCTGAGCCAACGAAACAATGCCGAGATTAGATGAAGTATCTGTTACATTTTGAAAATCTTCGCTCATGCTCGCTACGCCGTTTGAGACATTATCCAAAAATGCGAGAATGCTCTCGGATTCGGAAATTGCAATTGCATTATCTGGTAGTGTGTCGTAATGCTTGCATGTGAAAGAAACGTTCGTGTCAACCTCCATGAACCGTGAAAGCCAAGTCCCGTGTCGATGATGCACCCACTCGTCAATTGTTGATGCCTTGTCTTCTTCTAGTGAACATAAGGCGAATGCCTCGCGAGGAATCGCGTTTCGCGCAGTGCCTCCCTTCATCTCGATCAGACGCAAATCGGTGTGTGCTGATAGATCGCGCAGTGCCTCTGCCAGAAGCTTGATTGCATTACCATGCCCGAGATGGATGTCGATGCCAGAGTGACCACCGCGTAAACCTGAGACTTCGAATCGGACAAGTACATGGTCAGCTGGCAAAGCTTCCTGTGTGCAATCGTGGCGAACTTCTACATCAACACCACCCGCACAACCCAAATAGAAATGCCCCCACTCCTCAGTGTCGAGGTTGATCAGATTTTTTCCATGCAAGGTTCCGGGTACTAAACCGCGTGCACCGTCCATGCCGCATTCTTCGTTTACGGTGAGTAGTACTTCTAGAGGTGGATGGAGCAAGGACTGTTCTTCCAGTATGGCTAATGCGAGTGCAACCCCAATACCGTTGTCAGCACCAAGCGTTGTGTCATGAGCCACTACGCAGCCATCATGCACAACTGCATGGATTGGATCGTGCTCGAAATCATGCTGCGTTCCTGCGTTGGCTTGACATACCATGTCAAGATGTCCTTGTATGATAATGCCTGGCTGCGCTTCACAGCCAACACTGGCTGGTTTCTTCAGAATCAGATTGCCAGCATCATCGATGAAAGATTCAATGCCTTTTGCCTTTGCCCATATGACCAGACTTTCTCGTAATGCGGCTTCATGTAGTGAGGGATGGGGTATCAAACACAGCGCTGAGAAATGTGACCAAACTGATTGGGGTTGAAGATCTTGGAGGTGGGATGTCATGTTAATAATCTTTAATTCAAATAATGACTTTAAACCAACCATCATCCTGATGGACTCGTTACAGTAGCTTCTCTTCCATGAGATCCGTACTGTCTGCAAAGAAGATAATCTTTTGATGCGTTGTCATGCCGTTATTCTAACGGCAACGACCACTTGTCATGTTACCCAATATCGACGCTTGATTGTTCATGTTGCCGAACAGGCATGATCTAGATAGAGACGGTTCAACTAGGCCTCTAAAATTCTAAGTCATATACTTAAATAAATTAGCTTGGTGTAAAGTCTCATGGATTTGTGATCTCTTCACGGTACGTAAATTGTTGCGCCCGGAAGTATTTGCGTAATCATCTCAGCATCGGAATTTCTAATCAAATTCATTTGATTAATCCTATTCCATAATATTCAACATGGCTGCTTTGCAAACTTCCGCCGTAGGATGGCGAATATGGCTATCGTGGAAATGTTATAAGACTGGAACCTGTATCAGGCTCTCCAAAGGTAACCCGAGTTTAAATAATCTTTGTAGCTGGATAAGTTCAAAGTTGCATCCCAGTATTCCTTGCTAACTCCACTATTTTGTCGGTATTGTTATATTTGAGAACTTTTCCTAACAACTGGCGTATATGCGGACGACTTTTCAGTTCGGGATGGGATGCTATTATTTCAGCCCATAGAGATGAGATACGATCGTCCTTGCGATAAGATAGATTGTCACCCATCTCAGCTGCAAGAAATGGCAACATCTCAGGATTTTCAGCACGCTTGAGAAGGTTGGTATCAGAGAATGCTGGATTGAAGAAATGTGCCTCATGTTCCCTGATTAAGGTTTCGTTCTGAGTCGTACGCCTAACCATAAGTACATCTGCTTCATCATGATATACCGCAGCCCAATTTTGCTCAGGGAAGAGGGTTGACATTTCACTTTGCGTATCAATTATGGCGTAATCGATATCCCATTCCGCTAAGTCTTCCGGATGGCTAACAAAATAGAAGGGGTCGCCGAAAACAGAAATGTTGTACTGGAATATTTTACGACTTGGAGTGATATAGTATGAAAGGTAAGCTCCCAGATTGCCCGAGTTGTACAAGTGGCCATCTAGCTTATTTTCCTTGATGAAATTTACCGCACCGACCGGAAAAAAACTTTCGTCCATTTGATAACCGAAAGCCAAGTCGTAAAGCCTCAGGTAATGGAACTTGTCGCTGTCAGGTTGCGCCTTTTCCTCGCCGAACTTTAAGGAATAGCCATGAATGAAAATCAAGAAGCCCGCTACGACCAGTGAAGTTACATGAAATCTGCGCTCAAGAGTGCCTTTCACCTGATGTATGCCGCCCCTGAGCATACTAGCAATGATCGGTACAAAGACTATTGCCGCCACACTAGTGGCGCGATTAAAGCGCAGTGCTGTCAAACCGAACACAACCATCAAAAGCAGGTATGTGAAATCCAGGCGTCGCCAATTTCGCAACGCCAATAGCCAAGCCCAGGAAAGAAGTAGTATGAATACCTTGAATTCTTCCCAAGAAACCGGCATATATTCTGTAATTACTTGATTAAAATTTCCTTGACCAACGACATATCCGAGAAATATCCCATATGATCTTACTCCGAAAGGATTGATCAACATGGCTAATATAGATAGGGTAAAACATCGATTGAGATACGAAATTTCTGAGGTGGCGAGAGATTGTTGATGACGAAATATTGAGAATCGGTGTTTGGCATTCTCACCGGCAACAAACAGTGCGAAAAAGGTTAGTCCGTATAATGCTCCATGCAGCCAATCCCAGACAACCAGTAATAATGGGATCATCCAGAGCAATTTACGAGAAAGTTGCCTGGAGCGATATCCGTACAGGATAAATCCTAGTAAAGCCATACCTAGGAGGGTGAATAATTCGGGTCGTTCGTGGAAACGATTAATCCCTGCAAGTACAGCCAGCAAACATAACAAAGCCGCCACAACCTGATGTGTGTTTTCATTCCGTAATGTTCGATATAACAGCCAAATCATCAGCGTGACCAGCAATATTTTGAATCCGAAAAGCCCAAAGGAACCGAATCCACTCCATATTAGGTAGAAAACGATCTGCCCCAACCATTCGTGATTGGCAAACTTTTCGCCCTGATGCGTATATGAAAATACTTCTTCATTAATGATTCGGCCAGAGTTGATCATCTCTCGACCATTGGCAAGATGCCAGTAGAGATCAAAGTCGAATACAGGATAGGTAACTAGAATGATGGAAAATAGGCAAGCCACCAGAAATGCAAATCTGTCTTTAAATGAAATAATTCGAGTGATGGACGGATCAATCATGATGCAAACACTTTCCTTTGTTGATCAATATTTGGTGACTTAGAATCACGCTTGGCGTATAAAGTCTGCGCCGGAATTTATTGAAAATTAATCAATATGGTCTGTTCTATGTAAATCATGTTCACAAGTTGTATGTACATGATTCTCGATTAATCAATCTGATCTAAGGTTTTCCAAACAACTCGTCGAGGGGATTCTTGCTTGAGGAGGGCTTCCCCGAAATCCCTGAAGCTTTGAATTCCTCCTCGATGTTATCGCGATAGAAACTCCAAGCCGAACCTGAGTTGCTGAAACGGCGCCAGATGTCCTCACTAACACCGCTGTACTGTAATGTGTTTCCATTGTCCAGTTGGACTTGCAGCAAGTGGTCGCGCGCATCATAGCCGATTGCGCGCAACTTTCCCGAATTGATCTTTTTCATTTCCATAGATGCACTCTAGTAAAATAGGTTGAGCATAACCATCATAACGATGATAAACAATAGTGTCATGATGCCGCCTGCTCGCATGAAATCTGATACACGGTATCCCGCCGGACCCATGATCAAAGCATTGACCTGATGGGTGGGCAAGAAGAACGAGTTGGAGGTAGCAAGGGCGACGGTCAGAGCAAACATCGCAGGATTGGCTCCAGCCCCAACAGCAATATTCACTGCCACAGGAACCAGTAATACGGTCGCCCCAACATTGGACATCACCAAAGTGAATATGGTGGCTAGCAAGGCTATCACCAACTGCAGTACCCAAATAGGCACCCCACCCAAAAGCGACAAAGTCTGAGCTGCAATCCATGCGGCGGTTCCGGTGGATCCTACCGCCAATCCCAAAGGAATCAGGCTGGCCAAAAGGAATACGGATTTCCAACTCACAGCCTTGTAGGCTTCTTCGATATGGAGCACACCAGTCAGTATCATTCCGATTGCACCAGTCATCAATGCGACAGAAAGCCGGACATCACTAAACAGGATCATTGAAAATGCTATTAAAAAAAACAGCAGCGCCGGGGCAACCTTGTGAGGCCGAAGTTCTTCATGGGGATACTCGGTGGTGACAATCACAAAATTACTGTCATGTTCTAGATGGGCCAAGGCATCCCATGTGGTATGTACAACAAGTGCATCACCCGCTTGCAGTGGTAGGTTACCAATTTCTTCGTATTCGTGAAGGTTCTGTCCTAGACGGTGAAGAGCAAGTAGTGTGATCCCGTAGGTCTTGCGCATCCACAAATCACGGACACTCTTGCCGATCAGAGCCGATCCAGGCGGAATGATGACCTCGGCGATACCGGCCTTGGTTGCGGCCAAAGTTTCGGAAAAAGACTCAAGGTTTTCTCGTAGTTCCAAACCATATGCTTCTACGAATGCTTCAACGCGTTTCAATGGAGCCATTATGCCAAGGACATTATTAGCCTCAATGGGAGTGTCACGAGACAGACCGCCTGGCCCGATACGCAAACTATTGTCGGTACTAAGTTTGGCAATTACACGAAGACGGGTTTCATGTTCAATATCGCCAATCATTTTTCCTGCCAATGTGCTGCCTACTGGTACAAATACTTCGAAAAGGTCGTGTTCCAGACCGTAGAGTTTCTGGAAATACTGCATGGTATTTGTTGCGATGGTTTTGTCTTCATGCTTGTTACCAGGCAAGACGTAATGACCGGCGAGCACAAAATAGACGATGCCGGTTATGAGTAAGGCAATGCCGATCGGCGTAACCGAGAACATGGACCAAGCTTCCATTTGATGATCCTGTGGAAGTGCACTATTGGATGTATGAATCAGGTCGTTGAGCAAGATCAGGGGACTCGAACCGACCATGGTGATGGTTCCGCCGAGTATTGCGCAAAATCCCATTGGCATCATCAGTCGCGACATGGGCAGGGAAGTTCTTGCAGAGATGCGACTGACGACCGGCAAAAACAGGGCTGCCGCGCCGACGTTCTGCATGAAGCTTGAAATCAATCCTACAGTGATAGATATGGCGGGGATAATCCTCCTTTCGGTTTGCCCGGCCAGCCTTAAAATGTTTCCGGCCAATTTTCCCATTAGGCCGGTCTTATCCAAGCCGGCGCCGATGATCATCACTGCGATAATTGAAATCACAGCATTACTGGAGTAGCCGCGGAAAAGCTCGGTAATGGGCACAAGGGGTTTTGCCAGCCCGAGCTTGTCACTGAATGAACTGATCAGTCCCAGTAATACCATGATGCTCACTGCTGCCACATCGACGCCGACAATCTCGAAGGCGAACAGGAACACAGTCAGCAACAGAATTGCAATCATTAAGGCTATCTCTGTGGTGGGTGCGATCATGCCTACTGCGATGCCAATACTCGTAAAAATAATTCCGCCGATCAATGTCTTTAACGGAAATTTGCGCATGAGAATTTTCCTGAAATGTAAAGATATGTTTCTAAATATTAAGGCTGCAAATGATTGAACGAATAGACGTTGGATTCTCGCAATTTTTCCTGCAGAGTGTCTATAAGTAAAGCACGAATCTTTGAACTTCTTAATGACGTCGTAGTTTTGGAAGCTAAAGCTTTGAAAAGTGGCTTAATCCGCCCCAATTATCCTTTAATTAAATCTGGGTGCTGCTGTGTGTCCTATAGGGCAAGTTATAGCAATAACAATTGGGTGTCTGAATTATTGGCTATGATGCGCAGTGCGTCCGAATTTATCTCCTTCATTAACCTGTGCCGATCATTGGAAGTTGAATACGGAACTGTGATCTTCATCAGATTTTGCCTGTCGAGCAAATTCTGCTGCACGCTTGAATGCTTGCTCTGCACCTGTCGAGTCGCCTTGCGCAACTCGTGCTTGGCCAATCAACTGCCAGTTTGATGCTTGAACGCGGCTTTGATGCCCCGCAAAGCTATTCGATTTGCGAGCCAAAGTAATTGCCTGTGAATATTGCCCCTGGGCGAGTCGCACTTGGGCAAGCTCAAGCCACAACCAAGGGTTTCGTGGCTCGATCCGAAGTGCTCGCTCCAGTGATGCTCCTGCTGCATCACGCTGCCCAGACTCGTTGTCAGATTGTGCTTGATCAAGTAATGCAATGACTGCCCGGTTTCTGGACATTTCAGTCTTGGGTACCTGAGGAGCGACATCTCCCCCACCAGGTTGTTGCTCGCCGGGAGGAAAAAGTGTTGTTGGTTCAGTTGCTACGCCCACACACCCTGAAAGCAGCAGCAGGAATACCGAGACAACAGTCCAATTTAATCTGTTTTTCAATCGAATAACCTCAGAAACCAGTTTTTCTTCCTTGAACCATTGTTATCTCCTGGTTTAGCCTCGTCTATGGAACCTGACGCATCCCCTGACGATGGTCCACAAGGCGAGGTTTCTGCAGGAGCTGAACCCCTAATGAATGGCAACAATATTCCTGTCCTGCATTCGTCATCATAACGCAGCCCGCTGACTGGATCGATATTAACTATCTCAATCTCTTCCGGAATTGCAGGTTCCAGCGGTTCAGGCTGGATGTTCATCATCATCTCGCCCCATACAGTCATGGCTCCTGAGGCACCGGTCAATCCAGAGGGCTTGTTGTCATCAAGGCCTACCCATACTACTGCTACGCGATCGCCTGTGTATCCGGCAAACCAACTATCGCGTAGATCATCCGTCGTGCCGGTCTTGCCTGCCACATTCATTTCGGCAGGCAGCCAATTGATCAATGCTTGCGCGGTTCCCTCGCGAATCACGCCTTGTAATGCTGCTGTAAGCAGATAGACCGGTGCCGGAGGGGCGACAGGCTCGACGTTCAGAGGATAGCGTTGTAGCGGTTTGCCATCAGCCGTGACAATTGTGCGAATGGCACGCAAAGGTGTGCGGAAGCCACCATCTGCAAAGGTCTGGTAAAGTTGTGCTACTTCGACTGGCGAAAGCCCAAAGGCGCCGAGTAGCGACGAAGCAAAAGGCAACGGTCGCTGTTCAATGCCATAAAGGGGTAGTTTGTCGAGGATTTTGTCGATACCCAATTCGATGCCAAGACGCGCCGTCGCTACGTTATAGGAATACTCTAAAGCAGTGCGTAGCTGAACCTGCCCATGGAACTGGTGATCGTAGTTTTGGGGTTTCCAGTCGGTGGTGCCAGGCTGGCTCCACACCAAAGGGCTGTCATCCAGCGGTGTAATCAACGTATAGCGCTGTGGATTTTCAAGCGCGGTCAGATAGACGATTGGTTTGGCAAGTGAGCCGATAGGTCGCTGTGCATCTATGGCTCGGTTGTATCCGGCATAGCGAGCATCACGTCCGCCCACTATTGCCTGTATCTCACCGGTCTGTGTGCTGCTGATAACCACAGCTCCCTCAAGAGTATTGCGAGCTAACTTGCGTGCCTTTTCTATCTCCGTAAGTCGCGACTTCAAAGCGTTCTCTGCGTGATGCTGGACGAACGGATCAAGAGTAGTAAAAATACGTAAACCTTCGCTGCGTAAATCCTCTTCCCGATAGTCGCGTTCCAACTGGCGGTGCACGAACTGCAGGAAAGCCGGATAAGGCGAAGTGCCGGCGGGAGCGCGTTGAATAACCCCCAGCGATTTTTGGCGTGCCACAATGAATTGTTCTTGTGTGATTACATTCTGGTTAACCATTTGCTTCAAGACCACGTTTCGCCGCTTGAGAGATAGTTCCGGATTCTTGCGTGGGTCATACACGCTGGGGCCCTTTACCATTCCGACAAGGGTGGCAATCTGCTGCGGTTCAAGTCGGTTGAGCGGACGATCGAAATAGAAATAGCTAGCAAGTCCAAATCCATGTATAGCACGGCTGGCATCCTGCCCAAGAAAAATCTCGTTGAAATAGGTCTCAAGAATTTCATCCTTGCTGTAATGCATTTCGAGCAGCAATGCCATCAGCATCTCGTTCGCCTTCCGAGATAGCGTGCGATCGGAAGTCAGGAAAAAATTCTTCACGAGTTGCTGGGTAAGCGTACTGCCGCCTTCGATGCGCTGTCCTGTGACGGTCTTGTATACAGCTCGTAGGATACCGCGAGGATCGATGCCCCAATGCGTAAAGAATTTACGATCTTCGGTCGCAATCAGTGTGTCTATCAACAACTTGGGAACCTGGTTGATCCTCACCAGTTCCCGATCCTCGTTATGTCCAGGATAGATACCCCCGATAACGGGTGGCTCCATACGTAATAAAGGTAAATCAACATCGTTGTTGCCTTGTGACTGCAGCACCGATACTCTGCCATCTTCGAATCCAATGCGTAGATGTTGCGCAGGTTGCGTTCCATCCCCAAAAACAAATTCCCTTGAAGTGAACTCGATGCCATCCTGGGTGAGTTTATAGGTCGCGGGTTCATCCGGATGAGGGTTTTCGTGATACCCAAGTGATTTGAACTCCATGATGATTTGTTCGCGTGTTAGCTTCAATCCCGGATAAATCTCTAATGCACGGCCATAGACTCGTGCAGGCAAAGCGAATTTGCGGCCTTCGAAGGCCTCCCTGATCGTGACATCAAGATAGAAAATGTAGCTGGAAAGTCCCAGCAAAGTCAGCAACACGAACAGACGCGCTGCTTTGCCAGACAACCTGAAATTACAGTGGAATCTATTCCGTAGAGAGGAGTGCGCCTTCACTGATCATTACCTACTATGGGATGATCTGGCATACCTTGAACGATGGCGCGCAGTCCGCCCGAATCGACCAATGATATTTTCATAACCGTGAAAAAGTTGATTAGTCGCCCAGTCGTTTATTGCTGTTCTTGGACGTGGCCGATGATTTGGAAACTGTCCTTTTGGAAGCTGACGTATTTTCTGAAATTGCCTTACTGTTTGCCGTTTTGATTCTGGGTTTTGCATTATTTACCGCTGTTCTTGTTTTGGTTCCTGCCTTTTTGGCGACCGGCTTGATTGTTGCTTTTGCCTTCTTGACTGCTGTCCTTGATTTAGTCCCTGCCTTTTTGGCGACCGGCTTGATTGTTGCTTTTGCCTTCTTGACCACTGCTCTTATTTTGGTCCTTGCCTTTTTGGCGACCGGCTTGATTGTTGCTTTTGCCTTCTTGACCGCTGCTCTTATTTTGGTCCCTGCCTTTTTGACAACCGGCTTGATCGTTGCTCTTGCCTTTTTGATCACCGCCGACATTTCGGCACCTGCCTTGTTGACCGCAGCCGATATTTCACTTCCATAGTTTTTGGCCACTAGCTTTTTGGTTGTCGGTTTTCTGGTCACCGACTTTTTGGTTTTTGATTCCTTGACTATCGGCTTTCTGGAAGTTGGTTTTATCTTTATTCCTGCCTTATTGGCTGCTGCAGTTAATTTGGCTGCTGCATTTTTATTTGTTGCCATGCAAGTCTCCTCAATTCAACCACTCAGGTAGATGAAATATTCAAATATAAAACTTGTGCGCTGGAGTAAGGATGTTTCTTTGTTGGCGGCACATATTCATATCTTATCGCGATTCTGGCTAAAGATTCATAGTATTGCCATCGTTAAGTTGTCTTTGTAGAAAAGAACCGGATTGATGTTCATGATTTCGTAGGGGTATGCCGAAGCCTTTTGGAGGCTGAACTAATAATTTTTTTACGGCATAATCGGAACGGGTAGTTTCTAATAAAAAGTTAATCACACTATTCATGCTACTTCTTTCTTCATCGCCACGCCTTAGGGCATTGCTAATCTCGTTGGCAATTGCTGTGGCACTGGTGATTTATGCAATTGCCTCTGCCGAGCCGGTCTTACGTGTTTCACTTGTTCCTGATGAAGCGCCATCAGTCTTGAGGCGAAAATTTAAACCCTTGTCCGATTACCTTGAAACAAAAATTGGCATGAAGATTGAATTTAGGCCTATGGTAAGTGAAAGGAGATTGGTTGAGGCATTGGCTGCTAACAAACTGGATATGGTTTGGTTTAGTGGTTTTGATTTTATACAGGCCATGCAGGATAGCGGCAACCAAGTCATTCCGATAGTGCAGCGCGAAGAAGATGCACAGACCAAGTCTGTGTTCATCACCACTCATGACGACATCATCATGTTGGAGGATCTAAAAGGCAAGACATTCGCTTTTGGGCCTGAAACTTCAACATCCAGCCATCTGATGCCGCGCTCATTTTTGCGTGCTGCTTACATAGATCCTGATATCGAAATCAAACACGTCATCTATTCGGCTACAAATGATGCTGTTGTTAGAGCAGTGGCTGGCGGCAAGGTCGATGCGGGCGCGTTAAGTAGCATTGAATGGGAAAGAATGCTTGCGAATGGCAAGATTGACACAAGAGTACTGCGCGTCTTCTACACCACTCCCGGCTATTATGATTACAATTGGACCGCGCGAGCGGATATGGATGCAAACCTACGACAAAAATTAATCGATGCATTTATTTCGTTGGATAGGAACATTGGTCGTGATAAGGAGATATTGGATCTTCAGCATGCAAGCAGATTCATATCAACTAGAACTGAAAACTATTCTCCGATTGAAGCGGTAGCGCGTAGTATGGGAATGTTAAAGTAACACATTGTTTCAACAGCTAATCGATTGAGTTCGATCCTGTTGAATTCAGCTTGCATACTTGTGAGATTTCAGACGAACATGAAATTTTCTTTCAAACGATATTTGATTGCTTTTGTGCTTTTGGCAACAATAAGTTTCTGGTCGATATCTCAGGCGGCTGGCCTGTTAGTACCTAAAGATCTCACTATGGAAGCTAATGATTCAAAAAGGAGAAAAGTTCCTATTCTGGTTTTATTCATGAGTGAGTCCTGCGAATATTGCGAAATTGTTCTAAAGCAATTCTTGCTGCCTATGCAGCGCGATCCTGGGTATAACGATAAGGTTATTCTCCGCCAGATCGAGAGCAACAGTGGAGATGCACTCATTGATTTTGATGGCAAAGTTACGACATATCGCAGATTCTCCAGCAGGCATAAGGTTTGGGGTACACCTCATGTAATGCTTTTTGACAGTAATGGACAAGTACTGACATCTATTGAAGGATTATTGACGGTTGATTTTTATTATGCATTCTTGGTCGATGCAATCGAAGAATCTCTTGAAAAGATTAAATCTGGCAATTAATTATGAGATTAAGCGGGATTTCTCGGCTTAGGTTTTTTCAACTTCAAAATATCTCCACTTCATAGTACTGCTGGTTCTGTCGGTTAATAGTATGCAATGAAATAATTATCGTAAAATGTGCTACATTTTCAATAGTATGAAATTGTTACTCAAGAAATATATTAAATAGATAAGGTATTGGTCAATGATGAAAAGAATCCCAGCAAAATCTCCCCTTGCAGCACAGGCTTACATATTGGTTACCGATCTGCAGCAAAGATTTGTGACCAAGCTGAATGCGATCAGCAAGAAATTCGGCAATGGCAAAGCGTATGAGCCTACAGAATGGTTCCGTGATGAAGGCAGGCATGGTGGTGGCGTCAGGTTCATGGCAACAGATGAGTCGATTTTCAATCGTGCCTCGGTCAACACTTCTCAGGTTCATTATGACGACGATTTAACAAAGCAACTGGGATCTGCTTCAGCGATCTCGACAATAATTCATCCTAAAAACCCGCTGGCCCCATCAGTGCACATCCATATCAGCTGGACTGAGCTAAAGAATGGGAGTGGCTACTGGCGCGTTATGGCAGACCTAAACCCCGCAATTGAAAACAGTGAAGACAAGAACTTGTTTGCAAACAAGCTGAAGGGTGCGGCACCACAGCAATATCTAGAAGCTGCGGCTCAGGGTGACCGGTATTTTTTTATTCCCGCATTAGGTCGACATCGTGGCATCACGCATTTTTACCTGGAGAATTATTCCAGTGGGGGATTTGAGGATGACCTGAAAATGGCTCGGACGGTGGGTGAGGCGGCGATCGATACTTACTGTGACATCCTGTCTTCAGCTTTAGAAAGGCGTACTTCGCCTACTGAGGCTGATTTCAAAAAACAACTGGACTACCACACGCTCTACTTTTTTCAGGTGCTGACGCTAGATCGGGGTACCACATCGGGCTTGCTTGTACATAACCAGAATGATGTTGGCATCCTTGCTTCACTACCTTCCCATGTCAATCGACCTTTGCTGGCTGCATGGAAGCAGAAGATGCAGGCACCACAAGACCTGCTCTTGGAAAAAATGATCGATTGCCTAGCGGACAAGGAGGTCTGTCCTGTTGAGGACGTTACCAAACAGGCGCTGGCCAATTGCGTGCGGAAGCATTATTTGGCGCATCCCGAGGCAATCGATATGCAGGCAAGCGGTAACACAAAGCCGCCTACCGTTGATAATCATCTTAAGTCAGTTTCTTAGCGGGAAAGCGTTCGGCCATGGAAGATTTTGGTCAAATTTATGGGTTCGTTCGAGAAGTTTTTTAATATGGTGGCATTTGAGGTTGGGGAGGGAGTTTGAAAATTCAGTAGTCTAACTTCATTTGATTTCTCACGATTCAATCTCGCCATTCCGACTTATGGATGTAATTGGCAAGCAGTTGGCTTTCTTGGTCCATTCTCATCTGATTGCTGTTCATACCGTGGCATTGCCGATCTTGTCGGTGGATGATCGCTTGTTCTCCCGTCAGTCGTGTGTTCAAGCCGGGCGGGAAATTCGCCTTCCAGGAGATGAGCGCCGGAGAAGAAGCAACCATCTACTTCCCGCTGCCCTGGGCCACCGACCCTGCCGACAACTTCCTGATCTCGTCAGACGAAATGCACGCCCTCCTCGGTGAAAGCGGCTTCGTCGCGGAATGTTTCGAGGATGCCAGCGACATGAAATTGAACAGTCCGCCTCCCATCTACTACTCAGGCACAACTGGGCCTATCGGTGTTCGTCGACAATTTATCGGAAAAGGCAGGCAACGCACGACGCAGTCTTCAGTAGGGAAGGGTGTGGTTTGTCAGGGGTGTGTTCCTGTTATTTCACAAAAAATAATTCTAGCCTGACCCCTTTACCTTCGGCGGGATACAACGCTCTTCTGCCGATTTATTCCATCAGTACAAATCTTCCCGGGTAATACTAAAAATATTTTTCAGGTTTTCGGGACCTGAAAGCATTCCTCCTGCGTCTTTATCCATACATACCCGGTGAATGTCGTTCCGGATGACACCGGGTCTGGATTCAGATGCTCAATTCAATAAACAAAGGAGAAGATCATGGCTGACAAGAAAAAACTGGTGGTCGTAGTATCGAACGGATTCGACAGCGAGCGCGCCTCGGTGGCCTGGAGCATCGCCAACGGCGGTGTCGCTTCGGATATGGAAGTATCCATGTTCCTGGTCAGTTCAGGCGTGGACTGGGTACGCAAGAACGCGCTGTCGGTTGCGCGCATGAACCCGCTCGATCCGCCGCTGAACGACATGGTCAAGACCGTGATGGATAGCGGTGGCAAGATCATGGTGTGCCCGCCATGTGCCAAGGTGCGCGGCTACGAGCCGGAAGATTTCATCGAAGGCGTGCAACTCGCCGGCTCGGTGGCCATGCTGGCGGAAGTTAGCAAGGGCGCATCCACCATCACCCTTTGACAGCAAGCGGCCATGCTCCCGGACACCTTTGCCGGGAGTTGCCGCACAGATCATATTCCGGAATATGAACGCAGCATGCGTCTCGATGAAAGCATAAATACTGGTTTGACGATGTTACTATTTCGCGAACATACAGGATCGTATTGCAGGAGTGCTGCCGGTGGGTCGGTTCGGAAAAAATAGGTTATGACAGATCAACATACCAAGGCATGGTTCGGCCGGCATGTCGAAGGGTGCATGAACTCCCTTTACGGACTGGCCTTCCGTCTGACGCGCAACGCGGCCGACGCAGAAGACCTGGTGGGGGATGCGGTCGTCAAGGCATGGAGTGCGCTGGCCACACTGGATGACACCGAACGTTTTCGCGCCTGGCTGTTTCGTATCCTGCACAATTGTTTTATCAGTGACTACAGAAAAAAATCTGTCCGCCCTGTCGAGCTGGCGTTTGAAGAACTGGCAAGCGACGAAAGCGAAGACGATGTCAGTTCATACCTAGTTGGGCAATCCGACGACTTCCTGCAATGGTGGGCAAACCCGGAACGCGAATTCGCCAACACCATGCTCGGTGAAAAGATCATCGAGGCCATCGACCTGCTGCCCGATGCGTTCCGCATCACCGTGGTACTGGTCAATGTCGAGGGACTTTCCTATGATGAGGCCGCCGAAGTGCTGGGTGTCCCGCCGGGAACGGTACGATCACGCATGAAACGCGGCCGGACCATGTTGCAAAAAGAGTTGTGGCTGTATGGAAAAGAGGCCGGGCTGATTCCCGACAATGCAGGACTGAAGGTGACGAAATGAGCAAAGAAACCGACAAGCACGAAGTTGAAGACATCGATTGCATCGAGGCGGTGAACCTGCTCTATGCCTATATGGATGGCGAGATCGACGACAAGGAAACGAAGGCCAAATACGAACACCACCTTGCCCATTGCCGCAGTTGCTATTCGCGGATGGAACTGGAAAAAGCGCTCACCGACCGCATCAAGGCTGCGGCCAAGGCCAGTGCACCGGAAAAGTTGCAAAACAAGTTACGCAAGTTGATCGATAATTTTTAGCAGGGTGCGATTTGTCAGGGGTGTGTTCAGTTTGGAGTGAATCACTGCGCGACGAGACGCGCGTAGGAAGAACAAACCAACGCAATCGGCCTGATTTGAAAGCGTGGTTTGTCCCCAATTGTTTCTATTGTTTGTCCCCTATTGTTTCGGAACAAAATTCGAGGCTGGCTGCTTGAATCCCCTAACCTATAGGCTGAGCAATCGGTTGAGCAACCGGTTGAGCATGGACGCTTTTCGATTTAGCAAACAAGATGAACATCAATATCATCCCGGCAAGTGCGACCATCGAGGCTGTTGCAAGAAATGGCTCTATCGTATCCCCATCGATGAATTTTCCATATAACAGGAACAGGCCCGTGACCAGAACCAGTACAGAAGCCTGATGAATATAGAATTGCGCGACGGCCAATTTTGAAGTGTTGTTGTTCAGCCATAATTTGTGGCACAAACCGTAGATGAAAGACACAACAAAACCGAGCAGCATGATATGTGCATGGGTAACAAATTGTCCGTGATCCTTTGATGCAGCCATATAAATACCGAGCATCATCCCGACGACTGCGTAGCTAAGGCTTGACATGATGAATTTTCTGTCCATTCTGTTCTCCCTGATTGAATTACGTTGGAAAGTTTTCCGCCGACTTCACATTACACAGCCTGACAGCGGTCAAGCCTGCTACAAACCCAGCATGAATTGACATTGATCATTCCCCGATCAACTTGCAGATCGAATTGGTGAGGTACGTCTCGATCTGCTTTTGCGTGATGCCGCCTTCCGCCTGAAGGTTGGCCCAAGTGTGATAGCCGATCAGTATCAGCGTCATGCTCATGATCTCCTTTGGTACATTTCCTTTCGGATAAGCGGGGGACAAGGACTTCACGATCAGCTTCCTGGCCATTGCGTTGTCCTCCTGCAGCAACGAAATTACCTCTGGTATCACCCGCTCCCCGCCCCATCTGAGCCACGGATCGAAATACGCATGTGCTTTGCAGCGCATGTGCACCAATGCTGCCACGCGCTCGCGCAAGGACGAGAGCCCGGAAAAAACGTCCTCCGATTGCGCGGGCGCCTGCATGGCGGCATGGCGTGTACAGGCATAAAAAAGGCCGCCCAGCTCCGGGAAATGTTTATAGACGGTTGGGATCGCGACATCGGCCTTTTTGGCAATATCCTTGTAGCTGGTAGCCGCCGGACCCTTCTCGGCGTGAAGCTTTACGGTAGCCTTCACGATCTTTTGGCGCATCTCACCTTCGAGCTGCTTCCGCTTTTCACTGTTGTAACTTCTTGGCACAAAGACTCCATCAAAGTGACTCGAAGCCGGTCGACAGGATTGCCCGCAAAACCATCGGCTTCAAAGTAATTTCATTGAATGTATAGTTAATCCAATTAAATGTCAATCTGGTTTGGTTTAATTCATTGGCATGCCAGCTCGCACGACGCAGCTTCAGCAGGGCAGGGTGCGATTTGTCAGGGTTGTGTTCCGGGTGGAGTGAATCACTGCGCGATCGGGTCAGAAACGAACCTGGATCTCGTAACGGCGATTCTTGGCTTTCTTGGCTGGCGTATCGTCGGGTTTTACCAGCGGCATTTCCGATCCCATTCCAACCGCTTCGATGTCATCGGCTTTTACGCCTTGCGCGATCAGCTCCTTGACCATCACTTTTGCACGGCGCAAAGAAAGCTCCTTGTTTTTGGCGGTATCGCCGGAGGAATCGGTATGGCCAGACGCGATGAACTTGAACCCCGAGTAGCCTTGCGATTGCAGCGTCTTCTTCACGTCGATGATGGTATTGGCGAGCTTCTTGGCTTTTGTGCCGCAGCCTTTTTCCAGCTCATCCGTACCGCTCTTGAAAGAGCATTGGTTCTTGCGGCCTTCCGCCAACAACCTCTTGTTGACCTTGGCTGCGATCTCCTTGTTTGCCTTGGCGGCTGCAGCATCCTTGGATTTGCTTTCAACCTTAGATTTCAGGTCATCCGCAAGTCCGGCGTATGCCAGGGTAGTGGTCATCGATAACAGCAACACAACCAACAATTTGTTTTTCATTGTTCGGATCCTTTCGCTTGGTGATAAATAATCTGGGTAATTTTGGGTAGACCGCACAATATATATTAGAAACGGCGGACTGTCCCCAATTACCTTCCCCAGCCTTCAGCAGGGCAGGGTGCGATTTGTCAGGGGTGTATTCCGGGTGGAGTAGAGGCATTGCGCGACGGGATGCGCGGAGGTAGAACCA
>JAHEDW010000041.1 GCA_024641025.1 Gallionella sp. | reverse complement strand
ATAGATATGCTTTCAACTTGAAAGCATATCTATTACCCTTGGTGGGTGCGACAATTTTTTTTGCCATGGTATTTCTTGCCTTGGATTTCTCCATCATGAAACTTCATGGATTGACGTTGGTTTATCATCACTGAAGACGTAACCATCTTATGGTTGAAGCATTCGATCATAAGCAGGAGTAGATTTATCTAATACGGAATTTTGGAATAATCGAGAGTATCTTGCTAACACAAAATATAAGGAAAGTTGGACGAGCATTTTTACTGGCTGTTTTGGTAATACTAATCCTGCCAACCTGCCCACCTTCTGCAAGTGCTTCTGAAGTGCCAGCAAGTCATGCTTCCATTCCGGTTGCGGGTGCAACAATTGGATCAACCCCTACTCCAGACACAAAAAAGGCAACTTATCCTCCCGCGCCCAAATTGACCACAGCCGACTACCCCAGGATCACAGGTGTGAATTCCCGCGTGACGGTGTGGCTTGTAGCTCAACTTCATCTTTGGTTCGGGGCGTTTGTTTTAGCAGTGCCAATGTTTGTGTTTATTATCGAAGCCATCGGCATGGCAACTCGAGATGAACGCTACGACAGTATGGCATTTGAATTTATGAAGGTCAGTATCATCGCCTATTCTCTCAC
The DNA here is from genome assembly GCA_024641025.1 of Gallionella sp. Taxonomy (GTDB): domain Bacteria; phylum Pseudomonadota; class Gammaproteobacteria; order Burkholderiales; family Gallionellaceae; genus Gallionella. Next base: position 19,028 of record JAHEDW010000041.1, on the reverse strand, counting down.
CGCACTTCTAGGTGGGCTGCTGACTTTTGTCCTGGTTCTCCTATATCCTGACCTGTTCAAGTATCTGGCAACAATCTTCAGGGGAAGCATGTTTGCGTATGCGCTGTTGTTCTTCGCAGAAAGCGCGATCCTTTATATCTACTATTACGGCTGGCACTGGCTACAGGGAGGCAACAAAAAATGGGTGCATCTGACCCTCGGGCTGTTGCTCAATTCGGTCGGTTGCCTTCTCATGTTCCTGGCAAACGCTTGGACAACCTTCATGATGAGTCCTGCGGCGGTAGATGCAGCGGGCGTATTCAACGGCGACACATGGGCTGCGATCCACAATTTCCTTTGGAACCCTATCAATGTACACCGTGTGGTCGCCAATATAGCGTTTGGCGGCTCCATCATTGGCGCCTATGCCGCCTTCAAGTTCCTCAGCGCCAAGAACAACGGTGAGCGCGCCCATTATGACTGGATCGGATATAACGCAAATTTCATTGCAATTGCGGCACTCCTACCATTGCCATTTGCCGGCTACTACCTCACTGCTGAATTGTATGCCTACAGCCAACAGATGGGCATTACTCTCATGGGCGGCGTGTTCGCCTGGATATTCATCATCCAGGCAGTGTTGATCGGCGCCCTATTCCTGTCAGCCAATTACTATCTCTGGTGTGGCATGGGACGCAGCGAAGGAGCGTATCGTTACAATGCCAAGATCAAGTATATCGCCATTGTCTTGGTAGCAGCCTTCATGGTGTGGTTTACGCCGCACACCCTAGTGCTTACCAATGCCGAACTCAAGAGCCTCGGCGGCCCCTATCATGAATACCTTGGAGTGTTGGGTATCATGCCTGCTAAAAATACAGCAGTGAACTTCTTGATCATATTTACCTTCATTAGCTTCATGCTTTACCGGCGCGCAAACAAGATACCCACAGTTTCCTGGGCCACTACAGGCAACGCGATTCAGATCGCGCTCTTTGCCGTAGGCCTTATCAATATTACCGTGCTAGGTGTCTATTATGGATACTTCACCAACACGGTTTACAAAGTAGCTTCCTCAATTCCACAGGTATTGACCACCCTGATAATCATAATATCCAGCACGGTTGTTGAGGCGTTCATGTACAAAGGCGCAAAAGAAGTAGCGCCATTGCAATGGGGACGTATGTCCAACCGATCCCAATACGCGCTGTTTCTGCTTGCCGTTGCTTTCACGTGGCTAATGGGCTTAATGGGTTACGTGCGATCTTCGATTCGCCAGCATTGGCATGTGTCCAATGTTTTCCGTGACAACTCACCCGATGCCTATACACCTGATTTGGGTTATGCAGCCACCATCGTATCAATCGGGACAATCCTGTTCATGGTCATGGTCATTTTTATCTTTTGGCTAAGCGCGATCAATAGCCGACGTACCGTAGTAAAAGAATATTGGAAGCACAAGCATGATCAACATCATTAAAGTTTCAACCTTCAGCCTGGTAGTGATCGGAGGATTCTGGGGATTCTCCAATTTTGGTATCCCACAGATCAAACCCGCACTGCCACCCATAGAAGAGAAACTTGATCTTGGCACCTTGACCATGGATGAATTCATCGCATTGGGCAACAAGATTTTTAACGGAAAAGGTAATTGCACCTTATGCCATAACACGATGGGTAGAGCGCCGATGTTGGACAGGATTGGCACAGTGTCGATAGATCGATTAAATGATCCTCTTTACAAGGGTGAAGCAAATACTGTCGAGGGGTATCTATACGAATCATTGACAAAACCATCGGCTTTCGTGGTTTCCGGGTACGGCAAGTCAGGATCAAACGATACTGAAAGCCCCATGCCAGATGTAACTGGTGGCGGAATCGGATTAAACGACATTGAACTTGCTGCTGTCATCGCCTATCTTCAGGATTCTGGTGGGGCCGAAGTTACGGTCTCTATTCCGGAAGTGAGCCGCGGGAATTCAGAAATTCCTGTAGCAGAGCAAGCTCCTTCACTAAAAACAGCTGAGGAGGTCATCGCCAAGTATGCATGTGGTACCTGTCACACCATTGCGGGGCAAACCGGCGAGATAGGACCAAATCTAACCAGTATCGGAAAAACAAGAAACAAGGATTATTTGCGACAATCAATACTTGACCCCGAAGCGATAATTGCAGAAGGGTATAAGGGCGGCATGATGCCTGTAATATATGGTGATGAAATGAATGCGAAGGAGCTTGAATTGCTGGTGAATTACTTGGCAAGCTTGGAGTAACCATGACTCAGAAAAGACGCATTCCCCGCTTGCTGCAATTCGCTCTCATAATACTCGGAGTGTATTTTAGCTTCATCCTTGTGTTTGACGTATTGCTGGGTCAGTTGATCCCCAAGAGCCTGCTCACAATGTATATGGTTTTCGTGGTGTCAGGAGTGTTGATGGTATTCACCTTCACCGATGAAGGAGCTCAAGAACTAATAGCCCCTATCAAAGCCCTGGTCGAGGATCCTTCTAAAAAAATTATCCGGAACTTGTTATTTGTTATTTTGCCGATTTTGGCCGGTTACTACACCCACACAAGCATGCTTCCCAGTTTCGATGCGCCGATAGAACTGCGAACCATTCATCCTGCTCCGCCTTCAAATTTCAAAGCATTTGGAAAAAGTTTTAGTCTCGCATCGCTGGAAAATCCTTATCGCAAATTCGAGAAGGAGGCTCCTCAATACTACAGGGAATTGATCCGGGACGGAGGGGATATTTACATCAAGAATTGCCAGTATTGCCACGGCGACAAACTTGACGGCAAGGGACCATATGCCGCGGGATTAAATCCTTCACCGATCAATTTCCGAGACGTCGGCACTATTGCACAATTACAGGAATCCTTCCTGTTCTGGCGGATAGCAACTGGTGGGCCAGGCCTCCCTGCAGAGGCTGCGCCATGGATATCATCCATGCCGGTCTGGGAGAATTTCCTGACTGAGGAGGAAGTTTGGAAAGTCATTCTGTTCTTGTATGACTATACCGGCAGACAGCCAAGGTCATGGACAAATGAATAATCGGCGATAGGGCTTTGAAAATGAGTTCTTGGAACAAGATAGCACTGCTGACTTTCCTTATAGCTACATTTATGGCTGGGACCGCAACAGCTATGCCCGGTGATGCCAGCAAGGGCAAGGAAATATATGACAAACGCTGCACTTGGTGCCATGGTCCTGATGGCGATGGTGCGGGTGCAGCTCAAGATAGGCTTAACCCGCCGCCACGGGATTTTACTTATGGTAACTACAAAATAAAAACTTCCAGCTTTGATAGCATGACACCCAATGATGAGGATGTCTTTCGCATGATACGCGATGGCATGCCTGGCACTGCCATGCCAGGCTGGAGTGATTTGCTGTCTGAACAGGAAATGTGGGATCTGGTAGCCTACGTCAAGTCATTCGTCAGCTTCGATGCGCCAACCATCAGGCAGATTGATTTTGGCACCCAGATACCAAGTTCGGATGAAAGCATTAAGAAGGGCAAAGTGCTTTTTGAAATGGGGGATCGCTGCGTAGAATGCCATGGCAAGACTGGAAAGGGCAACGCTTCAAAGCGGCTTATGGGTGATCTCGGCGAGCGTACATGGGCACGCAACCTCACCAAACCCTGGACGTTCCGCGGTGGAAACGATCCAAAAGATATATTCGTACGTATTACAACGGGTATCGCCGGTACAGTAATGCCATCCTTTGCCAACCCCAGGAGCAAAAAAAGTCTGTCTGTCGAGGATCGCTGGCACGTAGCCAACTATGTGGCATCCCTGGCAAAGACTGACAAGAAAGTTAATGCAGAAAACACTGTTATCAAGGCGGACAAGGTGGTGGGTGATTTGCCTGATTCACAGGATGACCAGCGATGGGAAAACACCTCGCCCACAACTTTCTATCTGGTTCCACAGATCATAGGTGAGGAGCGCTTATTCAGGCCATCCAATGACACTATAACAGTGCGTGCGATGTATAACGATAATGCAGTTGCGATGCTATTGGAGTGGGATGATCGCACCAAGAGTATTCCAGGCGATGATCGTGCAGAGACAATAGGTGATACACCATTAATGGAAGATGGGGTAGCAGTTCAACTGCCGGTCACAATCCCTAATGATATGGAAAAACCCTATTTTGGCATGGGTGATACAGTTCATACAGTGAATATCTGGCATTGGAAGAGTGGCACCAAGTATCAAGCAGAGAGCATAAACATCTTAAATAGCAATGGTTTAAAAAACATTGAGAGACGCGAAGCTGCTGATGTTGGGCTACATGCAAAGTCGGGGTATATGGATGGAACTTGGAAGGTATTGATGTACCGGCCACTATCAACGTCCTCACCAGAAAGCAACATACAGTTCAAAGAGGGTCGCTTCATTCCTGTTGCCTTTGCTGCCTGGGACGGCAGCAATAACAGCGAGTCAGGTTCCAAACACACTATGACGACCTGGTACTGGTTATTGCTTAAACCGGCAACCGGATACAAGCCTATCCTAATGTCACTGGTGGTGATGGGATTGATTGCTACAGGCCTGTTCTGGTGGGCGCGTAGCGCCAAGAATCCTACTGCTCTATAGCCACCAACAAGGGAACACCATGGGAGATGAATTCAGAAAGCGAGGAGTAAAGACCAAGCTGTTTGGCTTTATACTGATAATTTTGGGCGTGTTGGATAGTTTGCTGACATTGCGGGGAGGTATTCCTGCCTACGAGTTCCTTTTCCTTATCTTTGTTGGGTTCTGTATTTTTGCCATCGGTGCAGTTCGAGGCGCGCAACAATCATCTTCCAAAATTAACGAAGCTTAAGAGGCACATGAAAATCAAGGTTTAATCAAATCCTTCCATGAACGCTGAAGGTCAATGATTTCATGCGAAAGGAATTGTCGCTTCTCAAGTCGGATGTCAAGCCGTTCTCCGCAGAAGGCTTATGGTACTTGGCAAACTCCGCCATAATGAACATCAAGCGTATGCGATTCTGATCTCAAGCATTACTTTACAACAGACAAGACGGGCTCAAAATTTCCAAGCAAAGTATGACATCATGCTTGGCTCGGAAATCAAGTATTGGGTACTTGTATATACGAGCTCTTGAAATCCTGACAATGATTCCTCATATCACTTTTTACGGGGATGTCCCGGTTTCCAATAGGAGGATGAAGTGGCTAATATATTACGATACAGCCCGACCGAGAATGCGTTTGATGATTTGTTTCGTGGCTTTTTCATGCGCCCGGTGCGGTTTGAAGGACAACAGGATATCCAGATCAGACTAGATGTAAGTGAAGATGAAAAGGCGTATACCGTTCATGCCGAAATTCCCGGCGTTAGTAAGGAGGATATCCATGTCAATATCGACGGCAGTCAAGTTGCCATCAGTGCGGAAGTAAAAAACGAGAAGGAAGTTAAGGAAGGCGAAAGAGTATTACGTAGCGAACGCTATTTCGGAAAAGTTTCCCGGACGTTTGTTCTCGATCAGGATGTTGACGAGGAGACGGCACAAGCAAAATATACTGATGGTGTCCTCGAATTGCGTCTACCGAAGCGAAGCAGCGCCAAATCGAAATCAATCGCTATTCAGTAGACTCAATTTCTTCCTGAATCGATTCAATCAGGTTGAAAATATTCATCTTCCCCGGCGCTGCCGGGGAATCTTGTAGATCCTGCTTGGATTAAATCAAGCAACCTCCACGAAATACCTGGGGAACTTTTTTCGACAGACTAAAATCGAATGCATGTTATCTTAACGATCCACACTGATGTGATGCAGTAGTAATGCATACCTTCAACTGAAAGGAACATGAATAATGGAATCGACTAATCTAACAAAACAGTTCAAGTTTGGCATTCTTGCTTTGCTTGTCACAGGGTCAATTGCAAGCGCATACCTCTACCGAGGCTTTCCAGCCGTCAGTGAGGCCAGAGCCACTACAAGTGTGGCCAGCCTAAGCCAAGAAACAGATAACATACCAACCATCACGCTGCCCGACTTTGCCGAAATCGCAAGAATTCAGGGGCCCGCAGTTGTCAATATCAGCGTTTCTGGTTCAGTCAAAACCGGATTTTCAGGGTCACATGGATTTCCGCAAGTAGATCCAAGTGATCCATTCTATGATTTCTTTCGCCGGTTTCAGCCGCCGTCTCCGCAAAACAGCGTCCCCACGCATGGACTAGGATCGGGTTTCATCGTCGACTCAGACGGTATCATCCTCACTAACGCACATGTCGTGTCGGATGCTGATGAAGTCATCGTAAAACTTATAGACAAACGGGAATTCAAGGCCAAGGTTTTAGGCATTGATAAGCTTTCAGATGTCGCTGTGCTCAAGATTGAAGCCAAGGATTTACAGACCGTGAAGATCGGTGACCCACAGAATGCCCGAGTTGGCGAGTGGGTGATCGCAATAGGTTCACCATTCGGGTTTGAGAATACTGTTACGGCCGGCATCATCTCCGCAAAGTCCCGCTCGCTGCCAGACGAGGGATATGTGCCCTTCCTTCAGACTGATGTTGCAGTCAACCCTGGCAATTCCGGAGGACCTTTGTTCAACACAAACGGCGAGGTGATCGGAATCAATTCCCAGATCTACAGCCGGAGTGGCGGGTATCAAGGACTATCATTTGCCATACCGATAAATGTCGCAATGAATGTGGAAAAGCAACTGCTTGATCACGGCAAGGTGAACCGGGGGCGCCTAGGTGTCATGATACAACAGGTTAATCAACAGCTTGCCGAAACATTTGGATTGGACAAACCCGTCGGAGCACTAGTAAGTTCGGTAGAGAAAGGCAGCCCGGCAGAAAACGCTGGAATCATGCCAGGTGACGTAATTCTGAAATTTAATGGTAAAGATATCAGCCGTTCTGCCGAACTTCCCCCTTTAGTGAGCGAATTGTCGCCTGGCACGGCAGCAACAATCGAGATTTGGCGCAAAGGAAAGGCCAAGACTATAAAAATGAATTTAGGCGAGATGAAAGTTGCGAGCTCAAAGGATAACTCTACTAAAGATGATCAGGCAAAGCTTGGACTATCATTGCGTCCATTAACTCCTGAAGAGCTCAGTCAGGCAGATGTTCAGGGTGGATTACTTGTGGAGAATGTAATTGATGGCCCGGCTGCGCGAGCCGGAATTAGATCAGGGGATGTGATTCTGTCAGTGAATGGGGAAAAAACCGGAAGCATTGAAGAACTGAGAAAATTAGTCCAAAAGAATGGCAAGCGCATGGCGTTGCTGATCATGCGTGGTGAACAGCAAATGTTTGTGCCAATCAATCTTGGCTAAAAATGCTGGACGTCTACTCTCCAAATGGAGAAATTGAGGACCAACAAAAAAAGCCCGGCGCATAAGTGCCGGGCTTTATTACCAACTCAAGTCTGATTAGGGAGCCTGGATGTTGGAGGCTTGTTTGCCTTTAGGTCCTTGCACTACTTCAAAGGTGACCTTCTGGCCTTCTTTGAGAGACTTGAAACCACTCATGTTTATTGCGGAAAAGTGTGCGAACAGATCTTCGCTGCCGTCATCGGGAGTGATAAAACCAAAACCCTTTGCATCGTTGAACCATTTAACGGTACCAGTTGCCATGTGATTACATCCTTACTAAAAAACGGGGAATCCCCCCGCGAAACTGTTTGAATCTAAGATCGCACACGGCAAAACCAGTACTGCAGATACTTTGAATCAAACACCAGCGCGCTTTTTACTCCAGTTTAGCCGACAACGTCAAGGGGTTTATTAATTATTTTGCGATTGGGGTTGAAAAAGTGTCATTAATCATCAAGTATATGCGACAGACAAGCGTCAAAATTCACCTCTCAGAGACATGGCTGCCAGACAACATAGTAGTACGGTACTAGCGCCGGAAAGAGCTAAAACAAAGCCGCCTCGCATGTACAAAGTGATTTTGTACAATGACGATTACACAACAATGGAATTCGTGATTGAGGTGTTACAGCGTTGTTTTTCGATGAATCGTGAACGCGCGATGCAAATCATGCTCGAAGTACACAACAAAGGATCGGCGGTATGTGGGGTTTATTCTCACGATGTCGCAGAAAGCAAGGTGGCTCAAGTAACAGAGCTTGCAAAGCAGCATGGGCATCCGCTACGATGCGGTATGGAGGAAAACTGAAATGATTGCACAGGAATTGGAAGTCAGCTTGCATTTGGCGTTCGTCGAGGCTCGCCAAAAGCGCCATGAGTTCATTACCGTCGAGCACTTGTTGCTGACGATGCTGGACAACGCTTCCGCCGCGCAGGTATTGCGTGCCTGTGGCGCTGACATCGAAGAACTGCGAAAAACTTTGACCGATTTCATCACAACTCATACCCCAATCACTCCTGGTAACGACGAAGTCGATACCCAACCCACAGTTGGTTTCCAGCGTGTCATCCAGCGCGCAATCCTGCATGTGCAATCCACAAACAAGAAGGAAGTAACAGGCGCGAATATTCTGGTCGCACTGTTCGGCGAAAAAGACTCACATGCTGTATATTTCCTTACCCAGCGCAACATCAATCGCCTGGACGTGGTGAACTATATCGCCCACGGCATCGACAAGACACAGCCTGGCACGCCTACAAAACCCCAGAGTGAAGCGGAGTCTGAACAGGAGCAGAGTTCCGGCAGCGCGCTAAAAAGTTACACACTGGATCTGAATGCGCAAGCAATAGCAGGCAAGATCGATCCGCTGATTGGTCGCGAGATTGAACTCGAGCGAGTCATTCAGACACTCTGCCGCCGCCGAAAAAACAACCCCTTACTTGTAGGTGAAGCCGGTGTTGGCAAGACCGCCATTGCCGAAGGCCTGGCGCGCCGCATCACAGAAAATGACGTGCCGGAAATACTTAGCGATGCACATGTATATTCTCTGGATATGGGTGCGTTACTGGCCGGAACGAAGTATCGTGGCGACTTCGAGCAACGCTTGAAAGCCGTACTGAAAGAACTGGTCGATGCCCCCAATGCAATCCTGTTCATCGACGAGATTCACACCATGATTGGTGCGGGTGCAGCTTCCGGGGGGACGATGGATGCCTCTAATCTGCTCAAACCCGCTTTATCTAGCGGGCAACTGAAGTGCATCGGCGCAACTACTTATCAGGAATATCGCGGCATCTTCGAAAAAGATCACGCTTTGTCACGCCGCTTCCAGAAAGTGGATGTCACTGAACCATCCGTGGAGCAGACTATCGCCATTCTTCGCGGCCTGAAGTCCCGTTTTGAACAACATCATGGCATCAAATATAGCGCCGCGGCGATTAACAGCGCTGCTGAACTGTCCGCGCGCTTCATTAACGACCGTCATCTTCCGGATAAAGCTATCGATGTGCTTGATGAAGCCGGTGCAGCGCAACGTATCCTGCCAAAATCAAAGCAGAGAAAAGTAGTTGGCAAGCACGAAATTGAGGAAATCATCGCAAAGATAGCCCGCATCCCCACACGAACCGTATCACATGACGACCGGAACATACTTAAGAATCTCGACCGTGACCTTAAGGCCACGGTATTTGGGCAGGACAAGGCAATCGACATGCTTTCACGCGCTATCAAGATGTCGCGCAGCGGCTTGGGCAATCCTCAAAAGCCGATAGGTAGTTTCTTGTTCTCCGGACCTACCGGCGTAGGAAAGACAGAAGTAGCACGTCAGCTCGCTTACTCCATGGGAATGCCGTTGCATCGCTTCGACATGTCCGAGTACATGGAAAGGCATGCTGTTTCGCGCTTGATCGGCGCTCCTCCGGGTTATGTCGGTTTTGATCAGGGCGGGTTGCTCACTGAAGCTATCAGCAAGCAGCCTCACGCCGTATTACTTCTTGATGAGATCGAAAAAGCCCACCCGGACATCTTCAACATCCTGTTGCAAGTGATGGATCATGGCACACTGACGGACAATAACGGGCGCAAGGCTGATTTCCGAAATGTGGTCATAATAATGACTACCAATGCAGGCACTGAAGCGCTGAACAAGGTGCAGATCGGTTTCACCAAGTCTTCCGCATCAGGCGATGAGATGATCGACATCAAGCGCCTATTCACTCCTGAATTTCGAAATCGCTTAGATGCAATCGTCTCTTTCGCTCCACTAGACAAGGAAGTTATCCTGCGGGTGGTCGACAAGTTTCTAATGCAGCTTGAAGAGCAACTTCACGAAAAAAAGGTGGAAGCAATTTTCTCCGATGCCCTGAAAGACTATCTTGCCAAGAATGGCTTCGACCCGCTCATGGGTGCACGCCCAATGGCCCGTTTGATACAGGACACGATACGCGCGGCATTGGCAGATGAACTGCTGTTCGGCAAGCTTGCCAATGGCGGCAAGGTGACAGTAGACGTTGATCAGGACGGCAAGGTAAAGCTGGAATTTTCAGAAGAAACCGTCCCTGCTTGATACAAGCGATTCCTGTTCAGTTTCGAAGTTCAAGCAAGGCGCCATCGAATCAGCTACCCAGATCTTGCGCATAGCAAGACCAACGGTTCGTGAGGCAACTGTCAAAGTTTCGCCGATGACATCAGAACTGACTTATCGTGGGCGTTTCGCCCCTTCCCCAACAGGCCCGTTGCATTTTGGGTCGCTGGTCGCAGCTGTGGGTAGCTATCTCGATGCAAGACATCATCATGGAAAGTGGCTTGTTCGCATCGAAGACCTTGATAGTCCTCGCTGCATCAAAGGGGCTGCGGAAAATATCCTCAGCACACTGGATGCGTATGGCCTGCACTGGGATGAAGAAATTATTTTTCAGAGCCATCGCACATCCGCCTATCAGGAAGCATTTCGTCTCTTGAATGAAAATGGCATGACGTATCCTTGCGCTTGCAGTCGCAAGGAGATCGCTGATTCTGTCTTGAGGCTTGGCTGTGAATTTATCTATCCCGGCACATGCCGCGATGGGTTGCCCAGGGGAAAGGCTGCACGGGCTTGGCGAATACGCGTCAATGAGGCGCACATCAGCTTCACTGACAAGTCACAAGGAAACATTTCACAAGATTTGGCAACCGAGGTTGGTGATTTCGTCGTACTGCGAGCAGATGGATTGTTCGCCTACCAACTTGCGGTGGTAGTGGATGATGCCTTTCAGGGAATCACGGATGTGGTTCGTGGAGCTGACCTGCTCTTCTCCACACCTCGCCAGATCTATTTGCAAAGACTACTCGGATTGAAAACTCCGTCTTACATGCACTTGCCAGTTGCGGTGAATACACAGGGAGAAAAACTCAGCAAACAGACCTTGGCTCTACCGGTTAATATCAGCGACTCTGCTGCAAACCTTTACAAGGTATTGATGTTCTTGCGTCAGAATCCGCCCGTAGAAATAAAGCGCGGCACGAATTCGCAAATATTGGATTGGGGAATCGATAACTGGCAACCTGGTTCAATTACATGCCATCATCTTCAAGTGGCTGAATAACTCTACAACGAGAATAATGCGATGGCGGTTATAGAATCACGTAGATTCATGCTGGAAAGTCCTCGCGCGTATCTCAAGACATACCGGCTGGTCAAAATTCAAATAAACAGCCCTATTTTCAACCCTAAGGTGAATTGATAAAAGCTCAAACCTTAATAGTTCCTGATATCGTATTGTCCCGACCCCGACATGAAGATTGACCTTTGCATAAATTAATAAAGCGTGTATCTTTGATGAAAATTCACGCCCGGGGAGAGTGAAGGAATACCCTGTTGGACATTGGCGATCGAAGCCAAATCATTTTGGCGCTTATAACTGTTACAGTTGGCGAAGCCAGCGATTATTGCGAGTCTTTCAAGGGAAGAAAAGTGCAAAAAGAATTACGACAAGTAGAACGAATAGCATTGTCCTCGCAACCAAAGGGCGATCTTCACTTGTATAACAACGGTGAATGCTTTCCCGTTCGCTCAGTGATAAACATCTCGCCAGAAGGTATTAGTATACAACTCGATAAATATGTTGCAGTCGCTGCAGAAGTCGAGTTTCAATATAAGTATCAGGACATTGATATACGTGTTAATGGGACTGTTGTCTGGAACAGAAAAACCGGCAATCCTATAACTGACAAAAATACTGATTTTTCATATGATATCGGCATAAACCTGATAAGTCCGCATATTCTTTTTTCGCTGATGCAATCAAAATAACGTATCGGTGATAACTTGGCTCTAGCTGGTTCAAAAAGATATGGATAGCCAGCAGTTAGCGTGGCACATGCGAATATCGATCCAGATATTCTGATACTTTCTAATAAGCATGGCGAATCCAGTTCTAATCAATTTGTTGGTTTAGCACCTACTGATGATCGAGGATATTGAATTACACTCCAATTATGACTTAACAGCCTAGCGGGCAGCCAACTTGCGCACTACTTCGGCGATATTCTGAGCAGATTGCTCTACTAGTTCTTGATCTTCCCCTTCAACCATTACGCGCAATAACGGTTCAGTGCCGGATGGTCGCAACAAAACGCGGCCCTTCCCATCAAGGGCCTTCTCGGCAGTTTTCACTGCAGCCTTGACCTTATCGTGACCAAGGCAATCGACACCCCTACTCACCTTCACATTAATCAATACTTGTGGATACATGTGCAGATCACGTGCCGCCTCTTGCATCGTCTGTTTGTTGACTCGCAAGGCATGCAACACCTGAAGTGCGGAGATAATACCGTCGCCTGTACTATGTTTATCGAGACAGATTATATGACCGGAATTCTCGCCGCCGAGCTGCCAACCTTGCTGCTGCAATAACTCCATCACATAGCGATCGCCAACCTTGGCGCGCATGAACGGAATTCCAAGTCGGCTCATGGCGTGTTCAAATGCAAGATTAGTCATCAAAGTGCCTACCACGCCACCATTCAATTTTCCTTGCGACTGCCGATGCTTGACAATCACATACAGCAACTGGTCACCGTCATAGATCTTCCCCTCACTATCTACCATAATCAGGCGGTCCCCGTCGCCATCCAAGGCGATGCCAATATCAGCTTGATGTTCCAGCACAGTATGCTGCAAATTCGCCGGAGCTGTCGCGCCAAAACCATCATTGATATTCCTGCCATCGGGTTGAGCGCCAATAGATATTACATCGGCGCCAAGCTCGTGGAACACATGACGAGCAATATGGTAAGTGGCACCATGTGCACTGTCCACAACGATTTTCAAACCCCGAAGATCTAGCTCGGTCGGGAATGTGCTCTTACAGAACTCAATATAGCGTCCGACCGCATCGTCGATGCGCTTTGCCTTTCCCAATTCATCTGAAGTGTTTGTTTTCATTTCCTGACCCAAAGCTTCTTCTATCGCACGCTCGGTTTCGTCCGGCAATTTGAAGCCATAGGCAGAAAAGAATTTGATGCCGTTGTCATCAAACGGATTATGTGATGCAGAGATCACGACCCCGGCCTGTAATCTCAATGCGCGTGTCAGATAAGCAACCGCAGGAGTCGGCAGGGGACCAGCCAGATAAACATCGATTCCGGCTGCGATCAAGCCTGCTTCGAGTGCCGACTCAAGCATATACCCGGAAATACGGGTGTCCTTCCCGATAAGAACACCCGTGCGCTCACTACCAATGTTTGCCAGGACCTTGCCCGCTGCATAACCCAAGTGCATGACGAATTGGGGAGTTATCGGAGGCTCTCCTACCTTTCCACGCACGCCATCTGTTCCAAAATATTTCTTGCTCACCCATGTACTCCACTTAACGCGTTATATATTTTCAGCGCATCTACCGTCGCCTGCACATCATGGACGCGCACAATCGCTGCGCCTCTTTGCACCGCAATCAATGCCGCAGCAATGCTGGCTGGTAAACGATGCTGCACTTCCTGCCCTGTCAGCATGCCCAAAAACGACTTTCGCGAAAGACCCGTCATTATCGGCACCCCAAGCAAAGCCAGTTGACGCAATTCCCGAAGTAAGTCGAGATTATGCTCCAACGTCTTGCCAAATCCAAAGCCCGGATCAATCATGATGCGGTTGCGTTCGATTCCGGCACTTTCTGCAGCAGCAATTCGTTCACGCAAAAACTCCGCAACTTCTCCCACCACATCCTGATATTGTGGCTGCACTTGCATCGATTTCGGTTCGCCTTGCTTGTGCATAAGGCATACCGCGACATTGCTGGATGCAATGGCATCCATTGCTGATGCATCCTTTAGCGCATTGACGTCGTTGATCATCTGTGCGCCGGCCAGGATAGCTGCTCGCATCACTTCTGGCTTGCTGGTATCTATGGAGATGGGCACTGACACATCACGCAACCCTTCTATGACGGGCAATACCCTCGTCATTTCCAGATCCGAGCTTACTGGCAAAGCACCGGGGCGCGTCGATTCACCGCCGATATCGAGCAGATCGGCACCCTCTGCGATCAAGCGCCGTGCGTGTGCAAGCGCGGCATCACATGAAAGATGCCTGCCACCGTCAGAAAACGAATCGGGTGTGACATTGATGATGCCCATGACCAGCGGCCGCGACAGGTTGAGCCGATATTTACCGCAGTTGAGTTGCATGTTGTGCAAGGCAAAACATTGAAATAGGAGCGACGTAACCTGCTGCCAGGTTACATTTCACGCTTCCCATTTCGTCACCCTCAGGTTTCCTGGGCTGGCTGGGAAGGCGTTGTGGCAGCAGGTGCGGTTGGGCCGGTATCCTTCGGTGGTGTCTGGGTACTTTGACTCGGCCTCGGCTGGCGCGGAGGATTCCCGGCCATAATATCGTCTATTTGCTCTGCATCGAGAGTTTCCATTTCCAGCAATGCTTTTGCCATAGCTTCGACCTTGTCGCGATTTTCCTCGATCAGACGGCGCGCCAGCGAGTACTGTTGGTCGATGATGCGACGAATCTCCGAGTCCACCTGCTGCATTGTGGCCTCGGAAATATTCTTATGAGTAGTGACCGAACGTCCTAGGAACACCTCACCCTCGTTCTCGCCATAAACCATGGTACCCAGTGCGTCCGACATACCCCATTGGGTAACCATGCGCCGTGCCATTTCTGTGGCGCGCTCAAAATCGTTGGAAGCGCCAGTAGTCATCTGGTTCATGAAAATCTCCTCGGCGATACGTCCGCCGAACAGCACAGCTATCGTGTCAAGAATACGGGTCTTGTCCATGCTGTAACGGTCTTCAGCTGGCAACTGCATGGTCAGCCCCAAAGCACGACCACGCGGAATAATGGTTACTTTGTGTACCGGATCGGTCTTGGGCAACAACTTCGCGACCACTGCATGACCGGACTCATGATATGCGGTATTACGGCGCTCCTCTTCAGGCATGATCATAGATCGGCGTTCAGCACCCATCATGATTTTGTCCTTGGCCGCCTCGAAATCGTCCATTTCCACAAATCGTTTGCTGCGCCGCGCTGCGAACAGGGCAGCTTCATTGACCAGATTTGCTAGGTCGGCACCAGACATACCAGGAGTACCGCGTGCCAGAATATCAGACTTCACATCCTGGGCAACCGGCACCTTGCGCATATGGACCATCAGTATCTGTTCCCGTCCGCGTATATCCGGCAAAGGTACAACCACTTGTCGGTCGAATCGGCCCGGGCGCATCAATGCCGGATCGAGAACATCAGGGCGATTGGTTGCAGCTATCACGATCACGCCGCTGGCACCTTCGAAACCATCCATTTCCACAAGTAATGCGTTGAGCGTCTGCTCACGTTCGTCGTTGCCTCCCCCCAGGCCGGCGCCACGCTGCCGTCCTACGGCATCAATCTCATCAATGAAAACGATGCACGGCGCATGTTTCTTCGCCTGTTCGAACATGTCGCGCACACGCGCGGCACCGACACCGACGAACATTTCTACGAAATCAGAACCTGAGATCGAAAAGAATGGGACCTTGGCCTCTCCGGCAATCGCTTTCGCCAATAGCGTCTTCCCGGTCCCGGGATTGCCAACCAACAGAACACCTCGAGGAATTCGGCCGCCGAGATTCTGGAATTTTGAAGGGTCACGCAGAAAGTCTACAAGCTCAGAAACTTCCTCTTTGGCTTCGTCACAACCTGCCACATCGGCAAATGTGTAACGTTCTTTGTTTTCATCCAGCATACGTGCTTTGCTCTTGCCGAAGGAAAACGCCCCGCCCTTACCGCCGCCCTGCATTTGGCGCATGAAAAATATCCATACTCCGATCAGCAGTATCATCGGGAACCACGAGACGAATATATTCATAAGGAAGGAAGGCTCTTCCTCGGGCTTGGCTTCGATGCTCACCCCGTTTTTCAAAAGATCAGAGACCATCCACAAATCACTGGGCGCATAGCTGGAAATACGCTTTCCTTCGGAGGTGGTTGCTTTCAGGGTATGACCTTCGATCGTCACCTTGGTGATATGCCCCTGCTTCACTTCGTCCAGGAACTGAGAATAATCGAGCTGCACCTGTGCAGTCATCTGCTGGCGTGTGTTGAACTGATTGAACACCGTCATCAGGACCAATGCGACAACCATCCAAATTGCTATGCTCTTAAAGTTATTCAAAATGACTCCTCATTACGACCCAAACAAAGCTTGGGGGGATACGTTATTAGACTATGTATTGCTTTTTTTGGCTACCCAAAAGATACACTTCATTGCTACGGTCCCGTGAAGCCTTGGGTTTCCGTGAGACGACCCTGGAGAAGTGGCTACGCATCAGTTTGTAAAAACTCTCGAATCCCTCACCCTGAAACACCTTGACGAGAAAACTTCCTTCCGGCTTAAGGTGTTCGAGTGCGAATTCCATCGCCAGTTCCGCAAGACCCATTGCACGCGCCTGATCAGCGGAAGCCACACCACTTATATTGGGTGCCATGTCGGAAATTACAAGTCCTACCGGTTTTCCATGCAGCAAAACCTGCAATTGTTTGAGTACCGCATCATCTCGGAAATCACCCTGTATGAAATCCACTCCGGCTAAAGAATCCATAGCCAAAATATCCAGAGCTATCACTTTTCCGCCATGGCCCACTTTCTTAGCTGCCACCTGAGACCAACCGCCTGGCGCCGCACCCAGATCCACTAGCAACATGCCTGGCTTGATCAGGCGATCTTTGACATCGATCTCAAGGAGCTTATAAGCAGCACGGGAGCGATAACCTTCCTTCTGAGCCAATTGCACAAATGGATCATTGACATGCTCGCGCATCCATTGCTTGCTGGACTTGTTTTTTTTGATTGTGGAAGACTTCATCGTTTACAATCGAGCCTCACAAAGAAAAGGCCATCATGTTATCCCTTGCCGAACCCGAACGCCGCGAACTTAAAGCCCGCGCCCATACTCTCAACCCGACAGTCACAATAGGCACTGCAGGGCTTACCGCAGCAGTGCTGAACGAGATTGCTACAAGCCTTTCATCCCACGAATTGATCAAGATCAAGGTGATGAGCGATGATCGCCCCGTTCGCGAAGCGATTCTTGAAGCTATCTGCAACCAGCTAAACGCGGCTCCGGTTCAACACATCGGCAAGATTCTGGTCGTTTATCAGCCTAATCCGGACGCGCACAAAATCAAAATCAAAAAAATGCCCCGACACAAGGGAAAGAAGCCGCTGACTAAAAAACAATTAGGTAGTCGATAATTCGTACCGACGGAAGCAACTGACCTCCTTCAGGCCGCATCTATTGTGGCAGATATAACCTGTACCCTTACTTAAATATACTGAACTTCGACCACCTCGAATTCGCGCACACCGCCGGGCGCCTGTACTTCGGCTATGTCGCCACTGATTTTTCCAATCAGAGCCCGTGCGATTGGAGAACTGATTGAAATCTTTCGTTGCCTGATGTTTGCCTCATCTTCACCTACGATCTGATATGTGACCACATCGCCATTATTTACGTCTTCCAGAACGACAGTTGTACCGAAAACACAGCGCCCATCAGCATTGAGGTTCTTAGGGTCTATGATCTGAGCGCTTCCTAACTTGCTTTCCAACTCGACAATTCGCCCCTCGATAAAGCCCTGACGTTCCTTGGCAGCGTCATATTCAGCATTTTCAGATAAATCACCTTGTGCACGGGCCTCTGAGATCGCATTAATCACCGCCGGTCGCTCCACGGTCTTGAGGTTATGCAACTCCCGGCGCAGCATCTCCGCACCCGCCACTGTCAATGGAATTTTGCTCATATCCGATTCTTCCTTTAAACCAGTCGTCGATGTTGTGACTGCAGGTCATACACTTGCAAATCAGTGATATGCGACATGCCCAAGCATGCCGCCCGGGCACCAGCCAGCGTAGTATAGTAAGTAACGCGGCCTTGCAGCGCTGCATGGCGGATTGAATAAGAATCACGCATTACGATTGGTTTGCTTTCTACGGTGTTGATTATAAGATTGACTTCGCCGTTCTTGATCATATCCAGGATGTGTGGGCGGCCTTCCGCCACTTTGTTTACTACCGTCACTTCGACACCCGCCGCGCTGATTACCGCTGCTGTGCCACGCGTCGCCAATAACGTAAACCCGAGCTGCACCAAAGAACCGGCAATCTCGACAACGTCTGCTTTGTCCGCCTCACGAACACTGATGAAAACCTTGCCGTCCTTTGGCAACTTGACGCTGGCAGCCAGTTGCGACTTTACAAACGCTTCAGCAAAAGTCTCTCCGACACCCATTACTTCGCCAGTAGATTTCATTTCTGGACCCAGTATCGTGTCCACTCCCGGGAATTTGATGAATGGGAACACCGCCTCCTTCACTGAGAAATACGGCGGGATGATCTCCTTGGTAATACCCTGCTGAGCCAAAGACTGTCCCGCCATGCATCGTGCCGCTATCTTGGCAAGCGGCATCCCGGTAGCTTTTGACACAAATGGCACTGTTCGCGATGCGCGTGGATTCACTTCAAGCACATATACCGTTTCGCCCTGGATAGCGAATTGCACATTCATCAAACCCACCACCTTGAGTGCCTTGGCCATCGCCACGGTCTGACGCCGCAACTCGTCCTGAAGCGCGTTTGACAAGCTAAACGAGGGGAGTGAACAAGCTGAGTCACCGGAATGAACACCTGCTTGTTCGACGTGTTCCATGATACCGCCAATGATGACTTGGCCACCA
>JAHEDW010000005.1 GCA_024641025.1 Gallionella sp. | reverse complement strand
ACTTCGATGCGAAGCGGATCCTGCAAGCCAACCAAACCGATGAATGTAAACTCGATGTCATGCTGTTGTGCAGGCCATTTCTGGTCAGATTCGAGTTCAGCTCGTGCAACCCCCAGTACACGCAAACCTTGGTTGGCCATCTCTGCAGCTGCCTGCTCGATATGTTCTGCTTGGAGGGCGGGCAGGTGACACAGGTCTATGATAGCTTCAGGAGCTCCCTTTGCGGCCACCTGTTGCAACTGGTCGTTGCCCCGCCATACGTGTGACATGGCCATCAGTTCAGGTGAAAGACTGTATTCGTGTATCAGTTGCCACTCATGGTGAAGGTGATCGCTTCCCTTGAGCGTACGATCACCTAATTCATGCAATGCTCGTTCCATCGGGTCAAATGGTTCCTGCTCGCTTGCCAATATGCCGAACTCAACCAATTCGTGCCAAGGTTCTGGCAACGGGCTGAGGCTTTCAACTTGAAGCGTTTGACCATCGCTATATAACTTGCGGATTACCATCCGGTTTTCGGTCAGGGTTCCAGTCTTGTCAGCGCAAAGCACAGTGGTTGCGCCGAGTGTCTCGATCGCATCCAGCCTTCGTGTCAAAACATTGCTTCGTGAGATTCGCCATGCGCCGAGTGCCATGAACACAGAAAGTATTACAGGGAATTCTTCCGGCAACGAAGCCATTGCTAGTGTGATACCTGCCAGCAAGGCATCAAGCCAGTGTCCGCGCGAAATGCCATAGACGAAGACGAGTAGCAGGCAGAAAGCACCTGCAATAATCGCGAAACGGCGAACAAGTCGCCTGGTCTGTAAACGCAGCGGCGATGTGCCGGTGTGAGCTTGTTCCAGTGATAATCCGATTTGTCCGATGGCACTTGACTTGCCCGTTGCAGTAACCAAGCCAATTCCGCTTCCCTGCACCAGTACCGTACCCGCATACACGAAGGGCTGATCTTCGCCCCCTGGCTGGCGTAGAATCTCATCTGTGCTGCCAGTTTTCTTTCGTACCGGAACCGATTCCCCGGTCAGCATTGATTCATCTGCAAGCAGGTCGTTGCAACTGAGAAGTACAGCATCTGCAGCGACGCGATCTCCTTCAGTTAGAAGCAATAAGTCACCAGAAACCACTTCGCGGCCAGCAATACGCTGCTTAATCCCGTCACGAATTACCATGGCACGAGGGCTGGAAAGTTCCCTTAATGCTTCAAGTACTCTCTGGCTTTTGTGTTGCTGCGAAGCGGTGATGGCAGTGATTAGCACTACGAAGAACATCAGCATCAGCGCGTCCTCAAAATCGCCTAGTAGCAGATAGATTCCTCCAGCCGCGACAAGTAAAAGGAACATCGGTTCTTGCAACACATCGGCAAAGGCGTGCCATAACCGACGTGTCTGTGGCGGGTTCAACTCGTTATAGCCGAATTCTGCGATGCGCTTGAATGCTTCTGCGGAACTTAAGCCTGAAACGGACTGGTCTTGTTGAACTTCAGTCATGTTGTCATGTACCAGGTTGTTTGTTGCCTAAACTATCTGGACTCTGGGTCATGTGTTGAATCCGGTCAATTGTTTTGATGGTAGAATATACTTTGGTTTAGTGCCAAGTGTTCCATGCGTACCTGAGCATACTGCGAGATAGGTGGAGAGGTAAATTTTATTCTCGGGTAACTGGAAAAAGCTGCGATACAGTGAGATTTCCGGATAATTGCATTAATTGCCTTTCTGCAACTGCGTAATAAGCGTCGATTGTCGAAAAATGCACCATCGGATGCCGTATTTAAATGCTATCTTGCCGATATCTAGATCAGTCAATATTGTCATCGGGTTGCTGTTGGCTGTACTTAAAGTACACTAGTGATTATTTGACAAGTGATTATCAAATGTAACATTTGAATAAAAAATGAATATCAATTGCCAAAGAATTTTACCTGGCAACCCCTTCAATTCTTCAGGAATATAGTTATGACGCAATACAGCAAAAGAATGGTGATCGTACACTGGCTTACCTTGGTACTACTGATTACTGGTTGGTTTCTTGGTGAAGAACTGGCAGAAGCGACTGATGAAAGCAAGGCGACATTGTTGGAATACGCCGTTCATGCATTGGTTGGTGCTTCGATCCTGCTCCTTACTCTAGCTCGTCTGATATTTAGAAGCAAAGACGGCACGCCCCCTGCCACAGGACAGTCCGCGCTGGATAAGTTTGCAAAAGGAATTCAACACATTATGTATCTCATACTGATCGTGTTGCCAGTTAGTGGAATGACGACGATCATCACCAGTGATGCAGGAAAAGCTTTGTTGGCAGGGGATGCAAGTCTGCTGCCGAAAGAGGGTGGATATGAGCACGTTTTTGCTCATGAAGTTCACGAAGTCATGGTGACGGTACTGATCGTAGTTGTAACGGTGCATTTGCTGGGCGCAATCAAACATCAGTTAATTGACAAGGATGGTTTGATGGAGCGCATGTCGTTGCGCAGAAAAGGTTGATTCAACCGACTACGATTGAATGTTGTGTTTCGAGCAAATTCATTATTATGATTCTAGAAGCCGGTTGAATGCAGTAACCAGCCAATTCCGCTCAGTGCGCCGAAAAAGAAGGCTAGATGCGCCCATGACCAGAATAGGTAGCGGCGCGATAGTTTTTCAGGCATAAGGTTGCTGATCAGGAACAGTTTCCCATCGCGCGGTTGACCGATTATATGAAAGTCAGTCTGTGACCGGGCTTGAAGTAACATCTTGTTTACTTCACGCTTGGCCGCGGATCGAGCCAGCATCCATTCTTTCATGTCAAGCACACCGTTCTCATCCAGATCAAAGCGTGCATGCAACCCGGGCATGTCTTTCTTCCATTCCGTCAGCAGCGCGCTGAGTTCTGCGCGCGTGTTGATTTGAATGTCGATGCCACCCTGGGTACGGAAGTGTCCAATTACATACAGAAAATCCTGGTCGATGAATTTCCATTCGGTATATTGGAATCCATCCTTTTCCCATTGATCGCGATGCTTGGTGATTATCTCGGCCTGTTCAGGATCTACTAGGCATGAACCGGTATCGTCCCGCAGTAAAAAACAATCATGGCTTTCGCCCCTGTCGATTATTTCCCATTTGTCATTGGAATCCTTGCGCTCTACCGTGTAGCGATACCATAAGCAGGGAAGTGCAGTGAATTTACTGAGCAAAGGAGCTTCCTTGATTATCATGCCGCGGCCTGTCAATTCGACATAGCCCTGCGCCGCGGAGGCGATCCTTGATGTTGGCGTGTCACGAATCGCCCGCAACCTTCTCAGTGCCGACAACCAGACCGGGATGCTGATGGCGGCAATGACCGAAAGAGTGAACAGCCAGCCATTGCGTGTTCCCAGTTTCAAGCCGATCAGCAGCAGCAAAAGTTGAGCGCCTGAGGTGACAAGTCGCGCGTATTCGCGGCGAAGCCTAACAAGCATTGTAACTAACTGAACAGTTGCTTCATATTAACGTCAGCCTTTTCAGAAGATGCGAATTCCAGAAGCGGTTTTTCAACGAAATTGAACATCTTGGCGATAATGCTGGCCGGGAATACTTCGATTTGCACGTTGTTGATGTTCACCGACTCGTTATACAACTCGCGACGGTCAGCGATGCCATTTTCAAGTGAGGAGATGCGGGTTTGCAACTGCATGAAGTTCTCGTTGGCTTTCAGTTCCGGATATGCTTCTGCCACAGCAAAAATATTTCCCAACCCCGTGCGAAGCATGCCTTCAGCCTGGCCAAGTGCTGAGATATCCTGCTTCTGGCGAGCGTCCTGGACCTGAGAGCGCGCCTCAATAACCTTTTGAAGGGTGCTTTGCTCGAACTGCTTGTATTGTTTGCAGACTTCGACCAACTTTGGCAGCTCATCATGACGTTGTTTGAGTAGTACGTCGATGTTCGCCCATGCCTTTGCTACTGCGTGTTTGATGCTTACCAAATGATTGTACAAGCTGATACCGTAAAATAATAATACAGCAAAGAATCCAAAGAAGATCAGATAATACATTTACCCTCCTTAATATATTGCTAAAATCAATCGTCTATTTAACTGGTGTGCTATTGCAGTTCAATTATGCCACTGACTTTAACCACCATGCGGCTTTCACCGGCAGAGAATTCTGGAACAGGAATCGATGAATCCATCGCCATCGCCCCTCGTACTATTGCTTTAGGGTGCGGATTCGGCATCCCTCCAACATTGTTAACTGAGAGTCTGATATTCTTGTAGGTACTTGCACCCATTGTGGTGTGAATAACGCTGGCGCGCTCCTGGAATTTTTTGATTGCCTCAATAATCATTTCATTTTCGATCTGCGCCCGGGTCTCAGGCGCAACGGTGAACTGGATACTTGCTAGTTGCATGTGTTGCTGCAATTGCATGATGAGTTCACTCGCATCTTTGAAGTCTTGGCTTTCCAGATGCATCTCGGCGTATCCACGCCAGGCATCGACCTGATTGTTTTTTCCGTACACGGGGCGCGTGTTCAGGTTTCCGCTGCGATATCTAACTTTGCTGAAAGCAGAGGCTTTCTTTGCCGCATTGTTTATCGCGGTGTTTACTTTCTGGGCGACAAGGATGGGTTGCTTATCCTGGATTTCAAAACTCATGATTGCAACGAGGAGATCATTGTCTACTTCACGCGAAATTTCAATTTGGAAGTCTACGCGGTTATAGGGATCTGATTCAGCATGGGCTTGAAGATTGATGAACAACAGGATGCAAGGCAAAATGATTCGCAACATGACTATCTCCTGATGTTAATGTGTCCGGTACATTATGCTAAATCAAAACTATGTCGCAGTGTGAAACAGTGGTTATAGCCTCAAGATATTGTTCAAACAGGTTCTGTTTCGAACCAGGCGTGCAAGCGTCGGCAGCAAATTCAACCCTGTTGATTCTTTAAGTGACTGTGCGCCTTCCTTCAGGTCATCGATGGTTATCTCGATATGGTCACCCGACGCAGCGAAAACTATCGCGTTGCCGCTCTCGCACGAAGGAAACTGCAACGCACGGTCATCGAACGCATCCGCGATGCGCGCCGATATCGCTTCGGGGTTGCGGCTACGGGTCAAAAGGTTGACTGCCATGATTCCTTCATTGCTCAATAGTTTCCGGCACGACTGATAGAAAGGCAGCGATTCAAGCGCGCCACTGTGTGCATTCTCATCGAAGCCGTCCACCAGGATCAGGTCGTATTTCCCGCTGCTGCTTTGTACATATTTTGCGCCATCGCCGATTACCAGGTTGAGGCGCTTCGGGTCTTCAGGTAATTTGAAGAAATGTCGCGCGGCGGCAATAACGGCAGGTTCGATCTCCACCACAGTGAGGTATGCAAGGGGATAGTGGCGATACAGGAACTTTGTCAGGGATGCAGCACCCAGCCCAATCAGGAGGACCTTTCTTGGCGCATCACGAAGCAATAATGAGGCCATCATCTCGCGTGTGTATTCCAGTTCCAAACTCCATGGACGAGCGATGCGCATGGCACCCTGTACCCATTCTGAACTGAACAGTAGTGTACGGACACCTGCTTCTTCACGAATGTCGATACGAGTTGCCAATCTAGTTGCGAAGCCACTGGTTAAGCAGCCAACGCCATGCAAGTGTACTCCGAGGAGAAGCGCATCGTCTGTACTCATGCCCTGAGCTATGAAGGCAGTGATCATGCCTGTTAGAACATCCCCCATGCCAGCGCTGCTCATTCCAGGATTTCCGGTTTTGTTCATATATGTCCTGCCGTCACGAGCGACACACAGGCTGTCCGCACCTTTCAGTACCACGCTGCAAGCGAAATTCTGTGCAAGTTCCTTTGCTGCTGCGACACGATCATCGCCTGACTCTATGCTATCGCGGCCAAGAAGGCGTGCAGCCTCTCCGGGGTGAGGTGTCAAGACTGATGCAGCCTTGCGGGTACGAAGGTCGTTTTGAAGTTCGGGTTGGAGTGCAAGGATATTCAGCGCGTCGGCATCAATCACCAAAGAAGTATCGCGCATCAGCGCATCATACAAAAGCTTCTGAGCGGCAATCGATGTTCCTAATCCGCAGCCGACTGCAATCACATCCACGTCTGGAAGTCGCAATGCAGTGGCGGCGCTGTGTAACATAAGCTCCGCTTGCTGCGCGTCAACGCCAAGTGCGCTTTCGGCCAGCAACCCGACATGGACGCAACCTGCCCCCAGTTTGATTGCCGCGCGTGCTGCAAGCAAAGGTGCCCCGATCATGCCTCGTGCACCCCCAACAACAGCAACCGTTCCGAATAGTCCCTTGTGGCTGTCTCGGGGGCGTTTGGGGAAGCTGGCGATGACCTGTTTCTTGCTAAGGGCCGTAATCCGATTTTTCATTTCTCAAATATTATTCATATCTGTAGGTCATAGTATAATCGCGTCCTGAATTTTATTATTGGTCTTCTCCATGTTCCGGGTCTCAGTAGGCTCCGCTGCATTGTCAGCTTTTCGTCTGGATAAGTTGCGATCAATCCTGAACGTCGCCGCTCCAAACATCGATATCAAGGATACACGTTACTGTTATTTCTGTGCGCTGCATGGCGATAATGTTGGCAAGGCGCAAACAAGGCTTTTGGACAAAGTGCTAGGTCTTGGCAAGACGGCAGGGAAACCCCTTGATGCAGCAAATTACCAACGTTTGCTGGTGGTGCCTCGCTTGGGCACGATTTCACCCTGGTCAACCAAGGCAACAGACATCGCTTTACATTGCGGTGCTTCAGTCGTGGAACGCATTGAACGCGGGGTATTGTATTACCTGAGTGCGAGTGATCGTAGGGGGTTGAACAATGCTGAACTGGCTGCGTTGCTTCCATTTCTGCATGACCGAATGACCGAGACAGTATTTACCGATATTGAGAGTGCTGCGAAAAAAATCTTCATGCATCGTAAGCCGCAACCTCTTGCCAAGGTTAACGTGCTGAAAGGGGGTAAAAAGGCCCTTGAGAAAGCCGACCGGGAGATGGGTTTGGCTTTGTCTTCCGACGAGATCGAATATCTTGTCGATAATTTCCGGAAACTGGAGCGGAATCCGACCGATGTTGAACTCATGATGTTTGCTCAAGCTAATTCCGAGCATTGCCGTCACAAGATATTCAATGCCGACTGGGTGATTGATGGCGTGGCTCAGGATATTTCCTTGTTCAACATGATACGCAATACCCACAAGGTAAGCCCACAGGGGACAGTTGTCGCCTATTCTGACAATTCCTCGGTGATCGAAGGCGCGCGCGTAGAGCGCTTTTATCCTCGTGCCGATGGTGGTTATGCATACAGCGATGAACTGATGCATACCTTGATGAAGGTTGAAACACATAATCATCCGACCGCGATTGCGCCTTTTGCAGGTGCTGCAACTGGTTCAGGTGGCGAGATTCGTGACGAAGGTGCTACAGGTAGCGGTTCGAAGCCCAAGGCTGGCCTTACTGGATTCTCAGTTTCCAACCTTGATATTCCTGGGTTCAGGCAGCCTTGGGAAGTGCCATATGGAAAGCCATCACGTATCGTTTCTGCGCTGAGGATTATGCTGGACGCCCCTATTGGAGCTGCAGCTTTCAATAACGAATTTGGACGTCCGAATCTGACAGGATATTTCCGCACATTTGAGGAGAACGTCAGTGGTGAGATGCGCGGTTATCACAAGCCAATCATGTTGGCGGGGGGGCTAGGCAATATCAAGGCGGAACACACACACAAGCACGCGCTTCCGGTAGGAGCGCTGGTGGTGCATTTGGGTGGCCCTGGGATGTTGATCGGTCTGGGCGGCGGCGCGGCATCAAGCATGGACACCGGTAGCAATGCCGAGAATCTCGACTTCGATTCGGTACAGCGCGGCAATCCGGAGATGCAACGGCGCGCTCAGGAAGTTATAGACCGTTGCTGGCAGATGGGGGTGGATAATCCAATTCTGTCGATACACGATGTCGGTGCCGGTGGCATGTCAAATGCATTGCCGGAACTCGTGAATGGCGGCGGTCGGGGAGCGCGTTTCGAGTTGCGAAAGATCCCACTGGATGAGACGGGCATGTCGCCAAAACAGATCTGGTGCAATGAATCCCAGGAACGCTATGTGTTGGCGATTCCACCTGAACGTCTTGATCAATTCAGCGCCCTGTGCGAGCGTGAACGCTGTCCATTTGCGGTAGTTGGCGTGGCGACGCAAGAAAACCAGCTTACCGTACACGACAGGGAATTCGGAGATTATCCCGTTGACATGCCTTTGTCAGTTCTGCTCGGCAAGCCGCCAAAGATGACGCGGATCGTGGAACGTGAAATACCTCGATTGAATTCTTGTGATACGAGCAAGATCGACTTAAGCGATGCGATACAGCGGTTGTTACGTCTTCCCGCCGTAGCGAGCAAGAATTTCCTGATCAGCATCGGCGACCGCACCGTCGGCGGTATGACCGCGCGTGACCAAATGGTTGGTCGCTGGCAGGTTCCTGTGGCGGATGTGGCTGTAACCCTGATGGGCTTTAACACAAATCGTGGCGAGGCTTTCGCAATTGGCGAGCGCACACCGCTGGCTTTGGTAAATCCACTTGCTTCAGGCCGCATGGCTGTTGGGGAGGCGATCACCAACATTGCTGCGGCCCGCATTGACAGAATTGGCGACATAAAGCTGTCGGCGAACTGGATGGCTGCTGCGGGACATCGCGGTGAGGATGCAGCATTGTTCGATACTGTAAGAACGGTCGCCATGGAACTGTGCCCGCAACTTGGCATATCTATACCGGTAGGGAAAGACTCCATGTCGATGAAGACAGTGTGGAAGGATGGTGAAGTGGATAAATCCGTCACTGCACCATTGTCATTGATCATAACCGCCTTCGCTCCCTGTTCAGATGTGCGCGACACTTCCACACCACAACTCGGCACATATTTGGATACCACACTACTGTTACTCGATCTTGGTCAAGGCAAGAATCGCATGGGTGGATCAGCTTTGGCGCAGGTGTACAAACAGGTCGGAGATGTCGCCCCTGATGTAGATGATGCACAAGCACTCAAGTCATTTTTCGAGTTTGTACAACGCCTGAATGTTGAGGGCAAACTGTTCGGCTATCATGATCGGTCCGATGGCGGTGTATTCGTCACCCTGTGCGAAATGGCTTTCGCTACTCACGTTGGTTTGACCATCAACCTTGATGAGATGCATGGAGATGTGCTGCGTGTGCTATTCAATGAAGAACTTGGTGCAGTGATACAGGTACGCGATCAGGATGTCGATCATGTCCTTGGTCTAGCCCATGACGCAGGACTTAAGAGCGTATACAGGATCGCAACGCTAAACCAAACCGGCTTGATCGAGATAGTTCGTGAAGGCGAAAAGTTGTTTTCAGAGAGCGGTGTAAGACTGCAGCGTATATGGTGCGAGACTAGTTACCAGATTCAGAAGTTGCGCGACAATCCTTCCTGTGCACTTGAGGAATTCGATCATTTGCTCGATGCCGATGATCCTGGTTTGCACGTAAAGCTCACATATGACCTGAACGAGAAGACATCTGCATATTTGTTACTTAGTCGTCCCAAGATTGCAATACTGAGAGAACAGGGCGTGAACGGCCAGGTAGAAATGGCGGCAGCTTTTGACCGTGCCGGTTTCGCGACTTCGGATGTTCACATGAGTGACATCATCAGCGGCCAAGTGAAGCTTTCAGATTACAAGGGCATCGCTGCATGCGGTGGGTTTTCCTACGGCGATGTCCTTGGTGCCGGAGAGGGGTGGGCCAAATCCATCCTTTACAACGCCCATACGCGGGAAGAATTCACGGCCTTCTTCCAGCGTGGTGATACTTTTGCACTGGGAGTTTGTAACGGTTGCCAGATGATGAGCAACTTACACGACATCATTCCAGGTGCGGAGAACTGGCCTCATTTCTCACGCAACTTGTCGGAACAATTCGAGGCTCGCTTCGTGATGGTCGAGGTGCAAGACTCACCATCGATATTTTTTAGTGGTATGGCAGGCAGCCGCATACCGATTGTCGTATCACACGGTGAAGGTTATGCCGGCTTTGCTGACAACAAGCAGCTGAAGATGTCGCAGTCGCTAGTCGCTTTGCGCTATGTTGATAATCGCGGCAGGGTTACTGAAACCTATCCGCTCAATCCCAACGGCTCACCGCAAGGCATCACCGGGCTTACAACGAACGATGGTCGCTTCAGTATCATGATGCCTCATCCCGAGCGAGTTTTTCGCGCTGTGCAGAATTCCTGGTATCCAAGCGACTGGCAGGAGAATGGAGCTTGGCTGCGCATGTTTCAGAACGCGCGGAAGTGGGTATCGTAATCTGCAGGAAAAACTTAGAAGACAATTGAGAATTTCATATTACTAACTTAAAGGTAGTTATCATGAGTAAAAGAAACTTGGTACATTTTTCCCACTTGAACCTGACCAGCAAGATGCTTTACACGGGTGTTCTCTGTGTTCTTGGGGCGGGATATCTTGCGGCGATGGTGTATGTGTATTTGTCACATGCTGGACGCGACGGAAAAGAGGGACTGTCTGCAAAAGATATTGCAATTGCCTATGCCGGTAGCAGCAGCGGCACAAAGCTGGAAAGTGCCCTTATGGGTCCGATGTCCCGGATGTTGCAACCCGAAGAGAATATTCAGATTGTGGACTGGGTACGCAAGGGCGCAAGCAAGGACGAGTTCGATGCAAAGATAGGCCCTCTTATGGCAAATCGATGCGTGGTTTGCCATAACGATCGAAACCCCCATCTTCCGAGTTTTGAGAGTTTTGATGGTGTTATGAAAGTCGCCGAAAAGGACACCGGTGCAAGTGTGCCGACACTGGTAAGGGTTTCTCATATCCACTTATTCGGGCTGACATTCATATTTTTGTCCATCGGACTGGTGTTCAGACATGCCTACTTCCGTCGTGAATGGCTACAAGGTGTGATAGTCATCACCCCGTTCTTCTGCATCATTGCGGATATCGCCTCTTGGTATCTCACCAAGCTTAATGTTGAATTTGCATGGATTGTTATTGGTAGCGGCGGACTGATGGGAACCTGCTTTTCCATCATGTTCTTCGTCTCCATCTGGCAGTTGTGGATTTCTCGAGATTTGCCGGCAGATGCGGTTTAGTTCGATGGCACTATTTAATCAGGGGTTACCAAAATGAATTTGGCAGGCAGGATGAATTATTTGTTTGGCTTTACGCTTGTTGCTGCGTTTATCCTGACAGGCTGTAATAAAACCGATGAGCATCAGGAGGTCTCGGAGAACGTCAAGCATGTCTACGAAAAGTCTGCAAGTGCGAGTGAATCCAAAGCAGTAGGGGATGTTGCCGATGGAAAAGCTATTGCAGAGAGATGCGCCAAATGCCATGGAATTGATGGTGTATTCGCGCATATGGGAGCTCCCTTTATTGCGGGTATGGCCCAGGATTACATGGTGAGCGCTATGCTGGCCTATGCTGACGGATCACGCAAGAACGAACAAATGAAACTCATCGTTATCGATTTGAAGCAAGATCCAGAAAAGATTGCCAACGTGACTGCTTACTATTCCAGCTTGAACATTCCATGGAAAGGAGCCAATGTTGGTAAAGAACAAGGCAGTAAGTTTTCACTAAACAAGATTGAAATAACAGCCGGTTCTGTCATTGCAACAGGTTGCAATCAATGTCATGGTGGAAAGCCTAAAGGTACGGGTTACGAGATTACACCGGTGCTTTCAGCGATGACGCCAGAATATTTCAGTACTGCTTTGAAAAGTTATTTCAATGGCAAGCGTGACCATGCCGTCATGAAAATTTTCAGCACTTCTATCAAAGAGAATGAGATCAATCAGCTAGCTGCATATTATGCGGTGCAGCCACCGATAAGGATCTCCCTTCCTGGAAAGGGAGATCCCAAAGCAGGGGAGAATGAAGCTGGTGAATGTGCCGGTTGCCACAGCATCGACGGTAATGCCCTCAACCCAAATTTCCCTAGCCTGGCTGGGCAACCTGCAGAATACTTGATCAAGGCGATGAAGGATTATCGTGAAGGGCGACGCAACGACCCGTTGATGTCAGGTGTGATGCGCAACGTTAAGGATGAATCGATCGAAAACCTGGCAGCTTACTATGCAAACAAGCGCCTGGAATCACCACTTCATCGATCAAAAATGGATTACAGTAATTTCGATCCGGTCTCGGAGGGAGCAAAGATCGCGGGTTCTTGTGGCGGTTGCCATGGCAAATACGGTAATAGCGTTAAGAGAGGCATCCCAAGTCTTACAGGACAGAATGTAAAATATCTCGTATCAGCAACACGAGACTATCGGGACGGTGTGCGTAAAAGTGGCGTGATGAAACAGATGGTAGGCTCGCTGAGTGATACTGACATCGAGAAGGTTGCGTTTTACTACGCGACACAGTCACCGATAGCCAGCAAGAAACTTCTCAAGGTCGACCTATTGGCAGGTGAAAAAATCAGTTCTGGCTGTACTTCATGTCATGGAGTAGGCGGGGCCAGCACAACACCAGGAACACCAAGCCTGGCTGGGCAGGACGCCGATTATCTTGCCGCAGCTACCCGAGATTATGCACAAGGTGTTCGCAGCAACGAAACCATGTCCGGGCCCGCCAAGGGATTGGCCACAAATGATATTGTCAATGTCGCCGGATATTTTGCATCCCTCAAGGCAGTCAAGCCAGATACTGATTTTCCTTTGCCGCCAGAGTTCTCCATTGCGAAGAAGTGCAGCCATTGTCATGGTGAAAACGGCAGAAGCACAATTCCCGGCATACCAAGTCTTGCTGGGCAGTCTGAAGCTTATCTGCTGCTGGCAATCAAGGAATATCATCAGGGGACGCGTAAACAGCACACCATGAATGTTATATCCGATGGGTTGAGCCTTGTGGAAATGAAGGCGATTGCGGCCTATTACGCTCGGCAATGATGATGCAATATCGGCAGGGATTCCTGATGTAGGGCGCTCAATCGATCAAGGAAAGTTCGAATAGGTTGTGGTTCTGTGCCAGTTGGGTGGGTAGTTTCTCGCCCATCTTTTCAAACCATTCTTTGTGCAATGCTAACTCTTGCTTCCATGCGTCAGCATCGACCTGGTTCAGTTTGTCGAATTCGTCCTTGCTGACTTCGATCCCGGTCCAGTCGATGTCCTCGAATCGCGGCATCCAACCCAGCGCGGTTTTATTTGCGGGGACACGGCCATTGATGCGATCCACGATCCATTTCAGCACGCGCATGTTGTCGCCGAAACCAGGCCACATGAATTCACCCCGTTCGTTCATGCGAAACCAGTTTACGCAGAAAATCTTTGGGGCGTGTTCCACCACATGTCCCATCTTTAGCCAATGGTTAAAGTAGTCTCCCATGTGATAACCGCAGAACGGCAACATGGCGAAAGGATCACGACGCACCACGCCTTGTTTCCCAAACGCGGCTGCGGTGGTTTCGGAACCAAGTGTGGAAGCCATATAGACGCCGAAATTCCAGTTGAACGCCTCATAGACCAGCGGCACAGTGGTGGCACGTCGTCCGCCGAATATAAAGGCGGAAATCGGTACGCCTTCAGGTGCTTCCCAATTGGGGTCGATTGACGGACACTGCCTTGCAGGTGCAGTGAAGCGAGCATTGGCGTGGGCTGCATTGCGACCAGTTTTCCCTTCCGCTGGAGTCCAGTCTTTGCCTTGCCAGTCTATCAAGTGTGCCGGGGCCTTCTGGGTCATACCCTCCCACCAAACATCGCCGTCATCGGTCAGAGCGACATTGGTAAATATAATGTTTTCCTTGAGGGTCTCAAGGGCGTTGAAATTGGTCTTTTCAGAAGTGCCCGGAGCAACACCAAAGAATCCTGCTTCCGGATTGATTGCGTAAAAGCGGCCGTCCTTACCAGGCTTGATCCAGGCGATGTCGTCGCCAACTGTGGTGATCTTCCAGCCATCGAAAGTCTTTGGCGGGATCAGCATGGCAAGATTGGTCTTGCCGCATGCTGATGGGAAAGCCGCGGCGACATAGTTTTTTTCTCCTGCTGGCGATTCGATGCCGAGAATCAACATATGCTCGGCTAACCAGCCCTCATCGCGCGCCATGGTAGAAGCGATACGAAGAGCGAAGCACTTTTTGCCGAGCAGAGCGTTGCCGCCGTAACCTGAGCCATAAGACCAAATCTCGCGTGTTTCCGGAAAGTGAACGATATACTTAACAGTCGGGTTGCATGGCCATTTGACATCCTGTCCTCCCGGGAGCAGTGGGGCGCCAACGCTGTGCAAGCACGGCACATATACTCCGTCGGTTCCGAGCAAGTCATACACCGCTTTTCCCATGCGTGTCATGATGCGCATATTCACCACCACGTAAGGGGAGTCAGAAATCTCAATGCCAATGTGGGCTATAGGTGATCCGAGCGGTCCCATACTGAAGGGAATTACATACATCGTTCGCCCGCGCATCGAACCCTTAAAAAGGCCGGTGAGCCTGTCGCGCATCAATTTCGGATCTTCCCAGTTGTTTGTCGGTCCCGCATCATCTCGATTTTCGGAACAGATATAGGTGCGATCTTCCACCCGTGCCACATCAGATGGGTCAGAACAGGCAAGGAACGAATTGCGGCGCTTTTCTGGATTGAGCTTAACGAAAGTGCCTGCGGCGACCATCTCGGCGCACAGGTGATCGTATTCCTCCTGGGATCCGTCGCACCATGAGATGTTGCTGGGTTCGGTCAGGGCAGCAACTTCGGCGACCCATTCCTTCAGCATTGAATGTTTTATGTAGTCGGGTGCTGCGATGTCGATATTCATCAGTCGAACCCCCTGCTTAATTGACACCGGTAATATATGACGCAAACTAATGCAGCAAAGACAAGACGATAGACAGCCTTAAAACTATCGAACCAGATTGTAACTAGGTTGCCATTTTGAGGCCACACTATTTTTTTATCAAAAGTTTGCGAATGCTGCATCAAATTGAAATTGTCAGTTTGCATTGAGGGGCATTCATTGGCGAACCGATGGGCTGAATGTACATGGTTGTTTTGAAGCACTCGGTGCATAATTTGGCATTGTTTGTCAGTCAGAGAGGTCACGTATGAATTCAACACACAAACCACGCGTTGGACTCGCGCTGGGTAGCGGATCTGCACGAGGTTGGGGACACTTGGGAGTCATCCGTGCCCTTGAACGTGAAGGTATAAAGCCAGACCTTGTTTGTGGTACTTCTATCGGCGCACTGGTTGGAGCTGCCTATGCTTCGGGTGAACTTGATAACTTCGAGAAATGGCTGCTAGGCTTGAGTTTTACAGATGTGCTCTCGTTCATGGATGTTCGACTGAATGGAGGTGTGATCAAGGGCGAGCGGTTAATGGATTTCTTTCGTCGAAGTTTCATCGATCGTCCGATCGAGAACTTGTCTTTGCCATTTGCGGCAGTCGCCACAGAATTACATACAGGTGCGGAGGTGTGGTTGCGAGAGGGTTCGACCATCGATGCTGTGCGTGCGTCCATCGCGCTACCCGCTTTATTTACGCCAGTGATTCGCGACGACCGGCTACTTGTAGATGGCGCGTTGGTAAACCCTGTTCCAGTGTCGCTGGCGCGCGCAATGGGGGCCGATATCGTAATCGCTGTCGATCTTGGCTCTGACCTGTTGGGTCGTCGCTTGCGGGATGTATCCGAGCCTGATATGCCTATCGCCGAGATCAGCGAGTGGAGACGCAAACTTCAGCAGAACTTTAACGCATTCTTCCCCGAGAATTCCGATGATGAGCCAAGTTTTCCGTCTATGCTCGACGTGGTGGCCAACAGCATTAACATCATGCAAGTCCGTATCAGTCGCAGTCGTATGGCAGGTGATCCTCCGGACGTGATCGTGTCGCCGCGCTTGGCTCACCTCGGATTGCTCGACTTTCATCGGAGCAAGGAGGCGATTGAAGAAGGTGAACGTGCTGTGCAAACAGCGCTGCCTAGTCTTAAGTCCCTCTTTAGAATTGTTCGGTGATTATTGCACTGCGTTATATTTTCAAATACTGAAAGGCTTAACATAGATATTATTGATAATGTACCCCTCATTCGAGTGAAGGATCTGTATTGCTTTAATCTACAGAATGGTAGGCGAGTCGTATCGAATTGCAAGTCTGGGATACGATCTTCTGACGGTATAATTCGTTCTGTCGTGGTTGGTTTTCATTTTACAAATTCTCTGGAGTTATCTTGTTCAAGCTTATCGGCGCCCTAGCAGGCTATTATTTTTTTGGGCTCTTCGGGGCGCTTATCGGGTTTTTCGTTGGTTCATTCTTCGATCGCATGAGAATGTATGGTCCCGGTGCGCTGAATCCTTTGGGTAATGCACTTCGACAGACGGTTTTCCTTGAAACCGTGTTCGTCTCTATGGGTAAGCTGGCAAAGTCAGATGGTCATGTCTCCCAGCAGGAGATCGACCATGTCGAAGCGTTCATGAAAAAACTGGGCATGACAGCGGAGCATCGACAACAAGCCATCAAATTATTCAAGCAGGGGGCTGATCCCGCGTTTGAAATTGCGCCGATGTACCAAAGATTCATGGCGATATGCGGGCATACCAAGAATCTGAAAGAAATGTTGCTGGTCTATCTGATTGTGATGGCGCTGGCCGATGGACATTTTCATCCGGCCGAAGAGGCTTTGATGTTCGATATTGCTGCACTGCTTGGCTACGATCAGGCTTCATTCAAGCATCTGATGGAAATGGTGCTGAACCAGTCACATTTTGCCGGTGGGCAAGTAAATGCAGCTACGGCTTTGGAAGACGCTTACAAGGCATTGGGGGTGGCCAGGGAAAGTACCGATCAGGAAGTCAAGCGCGCCTACCGAAAGCTGATGAGCAAATACCACCCAGACAAATTGATCGGGCAAGGCCTTCCTGAAGACATGATTGCGACAGCTACCGAGCAAGCAAAAGAAATCCAGTTGGCCTACGACCTGATCAAGAAGTCCAGAAACTTCTGAGATGAAAATTATTATGATTCGCCACGGCGAGAGCGAAGCAAATGTCGCTGATCGAATCAACGACGACCCTGCTCGACTAGTGAACCTGACGCTTCGAGGCAGGGCGCAGGCAAAGTCCGCATCAGAAAGCTTGCGCGGAAAGTGCTTTACGCATGCCTATGCTTCAGAATTTCCTCGTGCCATTCAGACCGCAGAGATATTGCTTCGCCACTACGAATGTCCATTTGGTATTGATTCCCGCCTTAACGAGCGGCGCTCAGGAATGGATGGTTTGCCTGTTCACGCCTTCAACGAACTGGTACGTCCCGATCCCCTTCGTACCAAGCCGCAGCAAGGAGAAACTTTTCTTGAGCAGATGGAAAGAATCAGAAGCTTCATGGAAGAAATCGCCGCTTTGCATGTTGATGGAACGGTGTTGGCCGTATCACATGAAAATCCGATACTTGCGGCGCAGGCTTTGCTGGCTGATGACCCTGGGCTGATTATTCTTGGCAGTATTGCGAACTGCGAATGGGTGGAATTATCCTGGCCCAAAGGTTGATTTCATGCTTAAAACTGTATGTCCTTGGGCGGCCATCACACTGGAGTCATTTGAACACATTGTTCCTATCTTGAGCCGCGTAATGTGATTTCCACCCGCCGGTTTGGCTGCAAGCAAGTAATCTGCTTAGCTTTGCTGATATCCTTTGGACACTCTAAAACCGGGCGGGAGGATCCTACTCCGCTGGCATGGATGCTTTCTCCAGGGATTCCTTTGGTGACCAGGTATTTCTTAATGCTTTTAGCCCGTTGCTCGGAAAGTATCTGATTGCGTTCTTCACGACCATCGCTGCGAAGGCGATCGGTATGTCCGACCAGTACGACACCTTCAAGTTCTTTCACTTTCCTGACGGCCTCAACGAGTCTGTTGAGTTGCCAGAACTGTGAAGGCGTGACTTCAGCTTCATTAAAGCCGAACAGCACGTCACTTGCCAGTGTGAGCTTCTCGTCAGCTGATTTATTGGCTACACAATCGTTGATCGAATTCTTTGCTTCATTTAGTAAATCTTCCGCACTGCGTGCGTAGGATTCGGCATGACTCCAGTTGGATTCATGTTTTTCATGTCCGGCCCATACCAGATGGACCTCGGCCTCGGCGATGGCACGCTGTCCGCAAAAGAACTTATCATGGTTTTTATATGTGGAAGTTCTGTGCCACAGATCGGGACGAACAGCTTCACTGCCTGGTAATTGCTGGGGCGTATCCATCGTGATATTGGCTTGCTTGTTCTCCAGACTTTCAAGCAAAGACTTGGCCTGTTCGATGGCTGCAGGAAGGAAGTCTGTCCCTTCATTTTCGTAATATTCGCTTAGTGCCACATCCAACCAGGTGCGCGCCTTGGCAAGATAGTAGTCGTTCGGGCCGAGCTCACCGAAGGCCAACCTGTCGGCGCGTCGTTGCAAGGATTCGATCTGTTGTAACTGCTCCGGGAACATTTTTCCTGCGGATTCTCCAGCACCTGCGGCCGATACAAGGGTAGCCAACAGGAAAGCTAGTAGCAATGAGCATATTCCATTGATCATGGTAGCTTACAGGATATATTCGCTTGGTAATTCGATGCCATGAATGGTTTATTTCACGAATCCCTTGTTTGCATCCACTGCATTTCCACCTCGTAAAGTAATCTCTACCCGACGGTTGGGCTGCAGGCAAACAATCTGTTCTTTCTTACTGAGTTTGCTCGAACATTCTACGATCGGTTGTGCGGATCCTGCACCGCTGGCATGTATCTTATCGGCCGATATGCCTTTGTCGATCAGGAATTGTTTGATGCTTTCCGCACGCTGTTCAGAAAGCAACTGGTTGCGCTCGGGATGTCCGTCACTGCGCAATCGATCAGTGTGACCTACCAGCATGACTTCTTCCAGCATGTTCACCTTGCTTATCTTTTCCGCCAATTCATTGAGACTGGATATGGCGGTCGAATTTAAAGTTGCTTTGTTGAACGCGAACAATGCATCGCTGGAAAGAGTGATCTTTTCCATCAAGGGTGTAGGAGTCGTAGGTTCCTTGCAATTATTTATTGCCACTTGAGCTTCATATATCCGGTCTTCAACTGCACGCAGGTATGATTCCGCATGGCTCTGCCCTGATTCATAATATTCATGTCCTGACCACACCAGATAGACTTCGGCCTGGGCAGTGGGTCGCTGACCGCAGGAAAATCTTTCGTTCATCTTCAGTGCGGAAATCTTTTCCCACAAATCTGGGCGCACCTCCTCGCTGCCAATGACTTGGTGAGGGGTGTCCATGGAGATGTCGGTTTTCCTGTTATCCATTGCGTCTAGCAATCCCTCTGCTTGTTCAGTTGCAGCAGTGATCACACCACTATCATCCTTGTCATAAGATTCGGTCATTGCAAGGTCCAGCCAAGTACGAGCTTTCGTGAGATGGTAGTCATATTGCTCCAGTCCTTCACTGACCAGTTTTTCAGCGCGTCTTTGCAACGTTTCAATCTTTTGGAAATCATCCTCAGCCAGTGCAACAGTAACATTACAAGGCAAGCAACTCAGCAGAAGCATGAGAATAACAATTTTCATATTGGCAAAATTAGAAGCGGTCATTTTACGCATACACGGAATGATAACTGAAAGCTCGGGCTGGGAGCGGAGGGATTGCCTGCAAACGAGCCTTTTGGTTTGATTCTGATATGAGTGATGGTTGGATCACAACCATTTGCGCCTGCTGCCGGTATTGCAGTCCAGGTCGCGCCTCCATTATTCGAGAAATCGATGTCATCGGCCGGGTCGGCCAAGGGTGGTGGAGTTATCCCAAAGATATAGGTCAAAGTGCTCGAGGTGGTTCCTTGTGAGAAAAGTACCGGCCCTGAGCCAATGCCACCTATGTCGCTAACATATAGTGAAGTGTTGGGTGGAATTGGGTCGGTGATGATAGTCGAGTTATTGTCAGCAGGGCCGCCTGAGTTACTCGCGATAATGGTGTATTGCGCAACTGCGCCAGGAATGAATTTCGGATTTGTTGTTCCGTTTAAGGGGTCGGAATAGATGGCAACCGTTTTTAATAAAGTGATGCTCGGCCCTGTCGTCACGGATAGGTTAGACGATGCAGGGATGCCGGTGAGAGCAGCTGGAGCAGTGGCTATCGGTGCATTTGTTGTGTTGGTGATCACGCCCAGCGTAGTTGAAGTGACGTTAACAGAAACTTGACAGGTTGTGCCTGCCGCAAGGGAGACTACCGAGAAGCGGATGTTATTGTCTCCCGATGAAGATGCAGCCCCAGTGATTTTAGTGACTGTCCCGCAGGCGGCAGGCGTGTAGGAGAACGTGGTGTTTCTCAGCGTCAGGCCCGCAGGAAAGGTATCGTCGACCCGAATTGAGTTAAGCGCTGCCGGGTTACCGGCGGGATTAGTCAAAGCCAAGGTAAGGGTGGTGGTGCCTCCACTGGCCAAACTGGCTGCCCCAAACGATTTGGTCAAAGAGGGCGGTAGATAGGCGGTGGTACTTGCCGATACGGCTGTCACAGGACCTTTATTCGCATTCGACGAGGTAACAGCATTAATTGGCAAGGTATTTGTATACGAGCCAACCGTTGATGCGGTCAAATCAACCTGTATGGTACATGAACCCGCTGGCGGGATGATGCCGCCGCTGATGCTCAGCGTGCCTGATCCTGCTGCTGCTGTAGCAGTGCCGGCGCATGTGTTGGCAAGGTTGGGCGTTGCTGCATTTTGCAGATTAGCTGGATAGATATCAGTGAAGTTCACGCCAGTTATGGCAGTTGTGTTCGGATTAGTTAAAGTGATGGTGAGCCGGTTTGTGCCGTCGACCTGGAATCCGCTATTGGCAAATGTCTTGGTAACGGTGGGTGCAGGTAGGTTTGCGACCAGGATCGCCGTGTTGCTGACTGGTCCGACGATAGTATTCACCGACGATAGGGCCCCGCTGGTTGTATTGCTGAAGCTGCCGGTTGCCGAGACCCTGACTGTGACATCGATTGTGCAGGTCAAGGCCGCGGCAGTAATCGCACCCCCCGTCAGTTTGATTCCAGTTGAGCCGATAGCCAGTGGATTGCCAATCAGATCGGTAATGGTGCCGCCACAGCTGTTGATCACTGTTGTGCTTGCCAACGACATCGGCGCGGGACTTGTCGGGAAAATGTCGCTGAACGAAACTCCAGTGATGTTCAAGCCTGAGTTGTTTACTACTGTGATACGCATCACGCTGGTTGCGGTGCCAGCGGTGAGGGTAACCGGGTTGGTCAGGAACGACTTGGTAAGGGTCGGGCTCGTGGTAATGAGTAGCGAGTCACTGCTGACGATACCTATCCCCTGGTTAGAGCCGACTTTTCCAGTAGTGTTGGTATATAAAGCCGATGTGGTGTTGCTCGCCAATACATCTGCGCCAATGCTGCAACTCGCGCCTGGCGACAGTGTTCCGCCAGAAAGAGAAATCCCGTTCAGCGTAGCCGTTACTGTCCCGCCGCAGGTATTCGATGCGTTCGGAGTGGGAGATGTAATAGCAGCTGCCAGCGTTCCTCCGCCGGGAAGTTGTGCAGATGTAGGATAGGTGTCGTTGACTGAAAGTCCCGTCAGGGTTGTGGTCAGGCTTGGGTTGGTAAAACTGATGACCAGCCTGCTAATATTGCCTGGCCCTACTATCTTGGGTGAAAAAGTCTTGCTGACCGATGGCGCGATCCAAGTGGCGATATTGCTCGG
The DNA here is from genome assembly GCA_024641025.1 of Gallionella sp. Taxonomy (GTDB): domain Bacteria; phylum Pseudomonadota; class Gammaproteobacteria; order Burkholderiales; family Gallionellaceae; genus Gallionella. The sequence goes on along the minus strand of JAHEDW010000005.1, from coordinate 36,571 downwards.
GTTGCCTGTGCCGGTAAATGAACCGGTCGCGCCGGAAGTCTGATTGTTAAAAATGCCTAGGGAATTTGCAGTAAGGTTGATGCTGAAGGTGCAGCTGCCTGAAGCTGTGAGCTGACCAGCAGTGAGTTTGATTCCAAAATCGTTCCCAGTTGCTGACAGGGTGCCCGCAGTCGCGCCATCCCATGACTGGATGCTACTACCTGCTCCGCATGGCGTTGCAGGTGTGACTGAAGGTGGGCTGTCGGTTACCAAGTTTGTAGGGAAAAGGTCTGTGAAAGACAAGCCGGTGATGGCCGCTGTGTCGTTGTTGGTAATTGTGATGTTCATGGTTGCCAAACCCGTTGCCGGATTGAAAGCGAAGCTCTTCGCGATGGTGGGAGTGGCATTGACGATCAGGGTTCCCGATGCGGGGGTTGCGTTGCTGCCGGCATTGGTTGTGGTCACCCCGCCTGCTGCAATGGTGTTGACGTAACCCGGCAGATTTATCACGCTGGATGTGACATTGATTCTGACCGTGCAACTGCCGCTGGCTGGGATGGTTGCTCCTGACAGGGAGACCGAGCTCGCGGTCGAATTGACTGTGCCGGATGTGCAACTGGTTGAGGCATTTGGTATCGCGGCAGTGTTTACATTGACCGGATAAATATCGGTGAAGGTTGCCCCATTAATTGGCGTTGCATTCGGGTTGGTCAAAGTAATTGTCAAGATTGAAGTTTGACCGCTGCCGATTGTCGATGGAGAGAACGCTTTTGACACCGTTGGTGGGGCCAGCACCGACAAAGTGGCAGTGTTGCTGACAGTGCCCGCCGGGCTTGATTCGTTCGAATTGACACCGCTCGAGGTGTTTGCATAGATCCCTGCTGTGGAGGATGTCACTCTGATACTGAAGGTGCAGGTCCCACCAGTCGATGCAATGGCACCGCCAGTCAGCCTCACTCCGGCATCGCCACCGGTCGCACTCAACGCACTAGCCGATGTGCCGTTCCATGAACTGAGCGTTCCGCCACATGGCGAAGCAGGGCTGAGTGCAGGTGGATTGGCAGTGACCAAGCCGGGTGGGAAAAGGTCGTCAAAGGTTACGCCTGTGATTGCTGCTGCCGTGCTGTTGGTGATCGTGAATGTCAGTGTCGCCGTTCCGTTTCGCGGCATGGTGGCGACCGAAAAAGACTTGCTGATGGTTGGTTTTGGAGAGAAGGTGATTGTTGCTGCAGCTGTTCCGCCGTTGCCGCCGTTGCTGGATGAAACTGTGCTGGTAATATTGTTGTAGGTTGCAGCGACTGCCGATGTGACATTGACTGAGACGGTGCAACTCTGTCCGGCGTTCAGTGTACTTCCGTTGATTGAAAGCGTTGTGCCAACCGCGCTTAGAATCGCACCCGGGCAAGTCGTTGCTGCACCTGAAGGAGCGGTGAAAGTCAGTCCGGTAGGCAGGGTGTCGCTCACTGCGATGCCGTTCAAGGTATGGGTTGCATTCGGATTGGTGATAGTCAATGTGAGCGCCGAGATTCCGCTGACAGATGCGGTGCTGGGTGAAAACGCCTTGCCGATTGCAGGAGCCTTCAGTACCACAGTGGTGGCAGTAGGAGGAACGTTATCGCTGGTGGACAGCGTGGTGTCGATGATTGCGTAACCTATTCTCGCCGTAGCGGTGTTGCTGAAAGTCCCCGGTGTTGCGGGTAGGGTGACTTGGAAGATCAGGGTACGTGTCGTGCCGGCTGGAATGTCGAACAGCGATGACCAGGTCAGGGTCGAACCGGATATGGTTGGATTCGCGATGCTTACGCCATTGTATGTCGAAGAACCCGTTACATATGTTGCACCGGCAGGCAGATTATCGATGAAACTGTCCAGGTTGACGTCATACGCACCAGAGTTGGTGGCGCTGAGCGTATAGGTCACTACACCGCCCTGTGCCGGAAGAGTGGCATGACTGACGGATTTTGCTAGTAGCACTGCATTCTGTGCTGGCAGGATCGGCAGTAAGCCTCCCGCAGCCGCGTAGGCACCACTATTCAGGCTGGTATGCTTGATCTGTGTGCCGCTAGCCAAGTAGGAAACTGGCGACAGTGTGGTGGTCGAAGATGTCGTGGAAACCGGCCGGAAATAATAGGTGGCAACATAATGGGTGTTTGAACCAGATGCAACATTGTCGATATACAATACATTGTTATATGTTCCACTGTTGCCGACCGAGAGTACGATGCTGGTTGCGACCAACTCATAAGAGTCTGCTCGCCAGTTGGTGAACGTAGCCGGATTGAAAGTAAGCGGGCCTTTGGTGCCACCACCGCCGCTAGAACAAGCTGAGGGAGGATTTACACAACCTATGGTTCCTGTGTCTCCGTCTACGGTCAGCGTGGTGGTGGCACCCAGCACGCTGGGATTGATATCAGCCCAGATCGAATTGACCGAATTGGAGTTTGCCTGAATCACGCCGTCGTCTATGGTCGTGCTGAAACTCGTCAAGCCCAGACTGGTTCCGCCGTTCAAGGGATTGCCGCTAAATGTGGTGACGTTGTAAGTCTGCGCCGCAGTGATTCCTCCACCGGTGTAAGAGGAACACACATAATAGTAGGCAGGACTGGTCTGGCCGGCAGCAAACGATCCAAAATGGACTGCACCGGTATCTCCACCGCCCAATGAAAGGTATGCAGGCGCACCGCCGAAATTGCCCAAAGTTACCCAGGCATCGCTGATCGCCGTCGTGCTGGTAATGTTGAATGAAAGATAGGTACACCGAGGCGAAGTGGTTGCAGTGCCAGTTCCTGAATCGGTATAGAACACCGGTGAGGAAGTGCGGGTCACGATGATTGCGGCCTGTGCCTCGGACGCAATCAGCGCGATGAGCAGCATACAGGCTGTCAATGCCACCTGAAGCAAGGGGCGCGAAAAATAAAAACTATTTCTGGCTGGCATTTTCATTATCTTTTTCATTATCACTCGTGATTCATCGGTCGGGTTATATCACTACCCTTGTTCAAGCCGAAGGTGTCCTGATCAACCTTGATTCTCAATGTTATGTAAGGCCCTTGTGCGCGGTATGAGGCTGATGAGAAGTCACGGTCATCCATGCCGAGAACGTTGTACCCAGCGGAAATCCACATATTGTCGACCAACTTGTAACCGACTGATGCGCCCAAACCGTAGCTACGTACACCGGAATTCAGCGAGCGCATCAACGAACCGAAAACGCCGACATCCCAACGATTTGTCAGGTCGTGGCGGGCTTCCGCTCCAATCAGGTCGGTGTATCCTTTGTAGTCGGTGCCATCGATGCGGTCGAATACATATTTCGCACCGTATTGCAGTGAAATCTGCGTGCGGCGGCTAGGCATATAGTTGGCATTGATGTTATTAACCAGCTTGGCGCCTTTGATTGATGAAATCGTGGTTTGGCTGATCTGGGTGATATAGTCGGCACGGTCGAGCCACACCCATTTGCTATCATTCGGGCGATGTGCGTACGAGAAGCGCAGGTCGCTGCCAATTGTTTTGCTGGTCATGTTGTCAGCCTTGCGCAGTGAATATCCAGCAGCCAGGGAGCGTCCGCTATCCAGCAGCCGTTGCAGGCCGAGCTGAAGATTTCGCTGTGTATTCAGGCTGGAATTGCGCACTTCGATTCGACCGTCGCTGCTCCACAACTTGTCGTGGTATGCCAGGCTGATGGAAACGGCAGTGTAATCAGCTGATTCTGATGGTAGCTGTGAAATTCCACCTGAGCCTGATGGCAACGGGGTGTTGATGTTTATTCCTTGAGCCGTGTTGTGTAGCGTCTGTGTACGGTCAAGGCTGAAGTTGGTCTGCCAGTGTTTGTCGATCTGCCAGCGTTGCACCATGCCGAGGTTTGAATACAGGCGCTCAGCATCGTTGTTGTGATTGCTGCCTACTGACGCTGCCATCTCGTTACCCGTCCATGGCTGGGTGCGTATCCCCGCCCGGGTAGTATTGGCACTTATCAGTTCGCCGCGAGCGAATTCCTGTTCTGCGAAGATCTTGCTTTGCTGTGTCACCTTGTAGTCAGCACCCATTATCAGGCGATCCGGCATCGTGCTGCTGCCAGCATTACCACTGCTGACCTCAGCTGAACCGTGCAGCGAGAGCCGCTTGTCCATCAAAGTATAAGCTGCGCCGCCGAGTAGCTGATTGCTTTGGAAGTTGCCTGCGCTACTCTTGTCTTGAGATGTGCGGGCGCCGTAATAAGCACTCAGTGCATTGCTGACGACATTGTCAACGCGACCTTCAACCACACTATTTTGCCAACCGCTGGTCATGTCTTCCTGTTGATATGCCTGTCCTTGCAGCTGTGTCAACCTGGATAGTTTATAGCGGCCATCCAAACCGAATTTACGTGTGGCCATTTCTGATACGGCTTGTTGTCCCATGCCGAAGTTGCCGTCCTGCTCACGTATATAGGCTTTGCCATCCCATCGTTCCTCGTGGTGTGTCATTTCGCCTAGCCATGCACTGCCACTAGAGGCAACGCTGGCAAGATCTCGGTCGGTTGCTGCAACTTCAGCACGCAGCTTGGTTCCGTCATCCAGTTGGAGGGACGCATCAACGCCTTTCAGGTTGCCAGTAGCGCCCACTGTACCTTCATGTACAACAGTCGCACCAATCTCGAGATCCCTGGTCGGCTTGTAACTACCGCGTCCGCCGAAGGTCGCCTTCTCGTCGGTTGGATCAGCCGATTCATATTCAGCGACGATGTAATTCGGGTTGAAATTGGCGTCACGAGAGGTGATCGGTTCACGGAAGGTCAGTGCACCATTGTTGTAGTCTATGTCGTAGTCAAGATATCGCGTCAGGGACTGGATGCTGACGACATTTTGTGACTGGAAGCGGTCGCGGGTCTCGATGCGTACTTTGTCGGAGTTGATCACCAGGTTGCCGCGAGACAGTTTGTACACGCCTGAGGTGCCGTTGCCAGGAATTTCGTCCTTGATATAAGCCTGTGCAGTGATACTCGCAAACGCGTTATAGCCCACCTTCTCACCATTGTATTCACTCTTTACACCATTAAGGGTCCTGCTGTAGCGTGACAGTTCGGTGATGGTCAGACCCGTGTCGAAGTCTCCGAACATCGCGTAGAACTGTTTGCGTTCCAGCTTTACATAAAGGCGACTTGTGCTGGCTGCGTCAAAGTTTGCCTGGGTTGCATCGGCATACAGTGTGTAATACTGAGTAGGGTCTACCGCTTGCTTGAGCACGTTGTTGCCGGTCTCCTTGGCAGTGTCATAAGCGATGGTCAGCAGATAGTCGCCGCGGATGCTGCCTTTGGCATAGAACGCGAGCTTGTCATCTTCGAATAATTGCTGGTCGGCACCGGCATCCCTGAGGCCCTGGATATTGCCTGACAAGGTCTTGTGTCCTAGCGTACCTTCACCGAAACCAACCAGAATCCAGTCGCGCTGGCCGGGCTCGAGCCAGGCGCGCACTTCCTGCTTGCGCATGTCATCGAACTGGAAATTCAGGATAGCTTCGCCGGTCTGTGTGGTTGGTTCCAACTCGATCATCGCCAGACCTTCGGTTTTCACTTCATAGCGCGGCTTTCCTCCGATGCGCCCGGCCAGTGGTTCGCGGTCTATGCCTTCGCGTCGATCATAGGAGCGATACGGATCATTCAACGTGAATTCGCCGTTGATGCCGCGGCGCATTTTGTAGCCATCCTTGTCGAGGAAACGTACCGCGATAATTGGCCGGGTCTTGCCGTCAGCGATCAGACGGGAAAGCTCTGGGACGAACTCGACCCGGTCAGGTGTCAATGTGTAACGGACATTACGGCTCTGGTGTAATAACTCCTTACCTGAAGCGTCAGTAACAATCATTTCAAGCAAGTTGTCTCCGTCCTGGAGGTGGATTCCACTCCAAGATGCAAGTGAAACGGTACCGGCTGCATTAGTCTGCGTCCCGTCAAAATACAGCGGGCTGACTTCTTCACTGTTCAGTTTAAGTTTGACGGACTGGCCAGGAGAATGCTTTACCGCAGCCTTGATAACTGGCAGCGCTGGAAGAAATGACTCCAGTGGATGAAGCCATTCGGCACCGGGCGACGCGGTTGATAACCAAGCTGCATCGTAAGGAAGTGTCTCCACTAGATGGGTCAAGTCGTCATCCTGAGGTGTTTTTGGCGGGCGAAGGTCTGCTTGCATAACTGGTACGATGGCAGATGTTTGTTCGCTAGCGGGCGCGTGATTCTTCAAATTGATCTGTGCCATGGGAAGGTTCTTTGCCGCTTGTCCCGGTGGGGTGAATCGCACCAGCGATTTGATCGTCGAATCGGGGGGTAAATCTGCGACTGTGAATGAGTATTGGTCTTGCCATTGTGTTGGTCGCGCCAAACTGCGGAAGGTCAGCGTTTGATCCACTCGATCTGGGTCGGCGATTGGAGCTCCATTCAGCTTTGCGCTTCCAGGCACATATTTTGCGAATTCCGGCAACATCACCGTTGCCGAATAGCCAGTCACAACTGCGTTGCTTGACAGTGATAATGACACAAGAGTGTTGTCACTCACCGGTTGCGCAGCCAATGTCTGAACGATCCGGACAGCTTCAGGTACTCTCTTCTGAACATGAAAATCTGCTCGCCACATGGTGCCGCCATGCAGATTGACGAATTGCGAATAGGTGCGTCCGGCAAAGCGGCTGTTCTCTTCACATGCGACTACTTCATAATCTTTGGGTAATGAATCAAGGTCCAGTTGCACCACGTGTGTACCGGCGCGCAGGTTGTCAATGTGCCAGCGGCCTTCCTGGTCGGTCAGTACATATGAGCCGTTTTCCAGTACGATACGCGCATTCGCTAGTCCTAAGATGTCGTTATCCACGTTGTCGTCGCACGAACCATCGATCACCCGACCGATCAGGATGGATTTGTTGCGATATAGATCTTCTGTCACAACTACGCTGGCGTGCGCGGTGTTAGAAGTAAGGCCGCCAGTGGCCGAAACAGTGTTCTCAGCGATGCCGGTGTGTGCACTTGGGGTCACTTCAAGTACATATTGAACATTCGCTGTACCCGAAGCCGGGATGTTAAGGCTGAAGGTGAGAGTGCGTGCGTCGGCAGAGATCAGTGGGTCAGGTATGGCCACACCATCCAAACGTGTTGAACCTTTTTGGTAACGAAAACCTGGCGGAAGATGGTCGGCAACTTGTGCACTGACCAATGGCAGAGGGTCATTGTTGATTATTGAGAGGGTATAAGGCACAAAATCACCGGTACCGACCACGGCTTTATTGACAGTTTTCTGGATTGTCATGGTTGTTGAGCCTGAATCCAACGGAATATCGATTTTTAAAGCCGAAACCCACAGTGTGAACACTCCACCGTAAGAGCCCCCTGGTATCGGTGTCGGATTGCCCAATATGACCGGAACAGTTGCCGGAGTGCCGATACTGGCTGGTAGGCTTGCTGACGGCACAGAAGAGGGAAATGCCTTACCTGCCGGGGGCGTGACGACGAGCTGGTAGTTGCCAGATGCTACTAGTGGGAAGCGGTATCCACCAGGAATCATCGTTGCATCGCAAGTTGTTGGCGAGCCGGATAGAATCGGTTGGGAAAGCGGTGTAAATCCATCATCACACATTACCGCAGCATCAAGACCTGTCAGCGTATTGACCAGCCTGACTGTTGCACCGTTCACCGCCACACCGGTGACTGAATCAAATACGATGCCGAAAGGATCAATCAGCGCACTGCTAGTGCTGGTGATCGTCCCGGAAACGCAGTCAGAGTGACTGTAAAAAGCCGATATTGTTTCGTTATGAGCTGAAGCGGTGATGGCGCCATCATTGGTGTTAGGGGCGACGCCGATGTTTGAAGGAACTGCGCCAACAAATACGCCTGTGGATAAACCGCTTTCAGTCAAACGTACCAACTCGCTGTCGCCACCGCTGGTGGTCAATGTCACCAGGACAGTTTCAGCCAGGCCTGAATCATTATTCGAATCATAGCTGGTAACTCGCACAAAGATTGGTTCGTTGCGTGCGTAAGCAGAAGTGGTATTCCCGAGGTTATCCTTGAGTGGGGCGAGCAGCAGGTTGGCAGGCAACAATGTAGGTGCACCTGCTACCTGAATCGGGTTGTCTAAAGCGGTAAAGGCGCCTACCCCATTTGTTGAATATTCGCCTGTTTCTACCTGAACTGTTAAGGTTGCGGAAGGATTGTATTGCAGAAGTTCAACTTTCACCGCGACGGCAATACAGGCAGTGGTGCTTATGCTAACGGAACTTGTGTTGGTAAGATTGGCCGCGCCGATACTGTAACTCGCGGTCGCGGTGTTGCTGATCGGGGTGTTAGGCGGAGTAGCCGACCATGCAGAAGCAGACAATAGGCAGAGTGAAAGCGCAAGCAACGCTTTTTTGTAAGCGCGATTCGCACCCACAAAAAAGCGGGCTGCCCCGGCAAGCCGGGGCAACACACGCAAAAGTACGCCATCCACCCGGCGAACCGGACGGAGGTGACGCAATGTGTTGGCTAATTGCGCCATAGGCCTAGTTACTGGACTATGGTATTGAAGATTAACGTCACGCTTTCACCCGGATTCAACAGTCCTGCCGTAGCATGGCCGGTAGCACCATCAACAGGCAGGATGGCGGCAAACGTGGCCGTGACGTTTGGACTTGAAAAATCCACACCGTCAACTGTTGCAGTGGTGGTGAAAAAGCTGGAGGTTGATGATCCTGCCGCAGATCCACCCAATACCCGCGCGACTGGGACCGTCACCCTAAAGCCCAGTGGACCAGGTCCCGCTACGCAGGTTGCAGCATTGGTCGGAGCAGTCAGACTGCCAACCTGTCCTGGGTCAATCGCCAGCGTAGCGGAGATCGCATCACTTATGGTTGTCAGTGTAGCTGCAGAACCCCCCGCTCCATTACTAACCGTGACCGACCATTGGGTCATCGCGCCCGGGATGTTCTTCATGTTGACCACGCCATTAAATGGATCACAGAGCAGCACGGCTGACTTGGTGACAGTCAAAGCAGCAGTGAAGATTGAGTAGGTATTACGCCCAGAATGTCTAGCATCGCGTAACCCATCACCAGCTTCGGTACCAGCAACGTCAGCTAGTACGATACCTACGGTCGTTCCGGATGCTGTCGTTTCTGCAGGGGTGGTGGCATTCAAAGACGCTGCGGTTGCGATGTAACCCGTAGCATTGAAACTACCCCTGGCCGTTGCGGTCAAGCCGACTAATCCGGTTTGACTGTTAGTTCCAACAGGAATGGTGCAAACAGCAAATACTGTCGCTGTATCTCCGGATGGCAGCTCGTCAACGAAGGTAGCTGTATCGGTACCTGACTCGTAGGTGCCGTTGGCGTTTCCGTCAACAAAGGCAGTGCACGCGCTCGGATCGAAGTTGTCACCTGCTAGGGCTGAGGTAACCGCCAAACTGAAATCTAACGGGCTGTTGGAGTTGTTGGTAACCGTAAAGGCTGTCGCCTGGGCCGTTGAATTGGCTGGTACGCCGGTTGTGATACCGCCTCCTACCGTTAGGTTGATCTTCTCGTCCACCACAAAAGTCGCAGCGGCAGAGATGACGTCGGGTTGTGCAAAGCCGCTAACACTATATCCCAGCGTGGCAGTGTTGCTGATCGTGGTACCGACAGGTGTTCCTACCGGTACTGCCAGAGCACTTTGTGAGGTCAAAACCAGCAACATCGCACCAACTAACAATGCTAAAGATTTTGGAGGACTACTTGTTTGCGTAATGTATTTCATTTTGATTCTCCTAAAAATTACGTCTAAAAAACAACTGGATTGCTGACTAATACATAAAATTACTCTGAGAAATTTCTGCCTTAAGGAGGACCTGAACCCGTGGTCAATCCCCGCGCAGAAAACGGAGAACGGATCCACGGGGGATCCGTCATTGGTTCGGGCATCAGGTATCGCCCGGGATAACTTGAAAATAAAGGGTTCATGGTTGTCTGATTATTTGATTACCGCACGGAATCCGACTTCCCCACTTTTTCCGGGAGCAAGCTGTCCTTGGTAAGTCCAGCGGATATGCGTGTATTCCTTGGGTAAAGCAGTACGTTCCTTGCCCTCGATATCCTTGATTTTCAGTTCCTCTGCGTGTCCAAATTTATTTCCTCCGTCAGCAGAAAAGAGGATCTCGCAATTCTTGCCGAACGCACTGCCCGCGGTGTATTCGCTTTCTCGAGGTATTGGGTTGTTGATAACGATGTTGTTGGCAGGATTTTTGGAAGTATTTTCGAAAGTGTTGGTGAAGATCACCTCGGTTCCAGGAACAGCCTTTTCAACTGGCGTGAGCTTCATTTTCTTGTTGCCTTGTTTGTCGACTTCAATGGTTTCAATCTGTGCGGTGCTGGTCACTTTAATGGCACTATCAGCCGCATGCGCGTTAAGTGAAAGGCTGCCTAGCAGAACCAGTAGGACAGAGGTAAATATTGAGCTAGTGATTTGCATCGTGGTCTCCTTCAGTTATTTGATCGCTGCGTTAAACGTGATAACAAAATCCGCCGGTGCGGTAACATCACCAAGCGAAACAGTTACTGTATTGGCGGTTGTGCCGTTGAAATCTACAAAATCCACATCCAGATTCGTATCGGTTTTCGTCACAGGAGGTTGTGGCGTGATGGTGCCTGTTCCACAAGCACCACCTCCAGCATAGGTGCCTGTATTGCAGGTGATCAAGATGCTGTTCGAGACATAGGAAGTCTCCGCAGGCAACGGGTCAGTGATCATCAGGCTAGATACGTTTCCTGTGCCAGTGACAGCGACTGCGATCTGATACGTTATTACCGAACCGGGCATCAATATTGAGCCACCCTGAGGATCAAGTACGCTCGCTACGGTTTTGGTCAATGACAAAGCAGAACCTGCAATCAAATAGGTGTTACGGGCTGAGTGCTTTGCATCGCTAGTGATATCTTCACTGCCCGCAACGTCAGCAAATACGATGTCCACGGATCCAGGCGTATCGGTACTCGTGGTCGGTGTTATGACGGCGCCCAAAGTGCCTGCTGTTGCAGCGTATGTTCCATTCGGCCCTGTGAAATCGCCCCGTGCTGTTGCTGTCAAACCCACCATACCTGTTTCGAAATTTGCAGCAGCAGGGATGTCGCATACTGCGTAAACCGTCGCAGTAGCATCGGGTGCCAACTCATCTAGGAAAGTTGCTGTGTCCTGGCTTGCCTGATAGCCGGTAGCAGTACCGCTTTCAGCATATGCAATACACGTGTTGGGATCAAACTGGTCACCACCTATGATTTCAGTCACAGACAATGCGAAGTCCAGCGTGCTGTTGGCATTGTTGGTTACGGCAAAGGGGGTTGCTTGATTAAAAGAGCCGGGAAGTACATTCGTGGTGACGCCTCCGACCACCGTCAGGTTGATCTTTTCATCAACTAAAAAAGTCATTGAAGTGGCAGGAATATCAGCTTGCAGCGAAGTGCCAAGCGAATATGAAAGTGTGGCGGTGTTACGGATAGGGGTTCCAGCAGGCGTGCCGGCCGACCAACTGATCTGGGGAGTGATCAGCAGTAAAAAGCCCAACAATGTTTGCCAGCGGCTAAGGGAGTTTATGAGGTGGCTTCCATGCAAAAATCCTTTCCTGATATTACCTCGATTGATTATGAGGTTTGTCAGGTTACGGATTGATTTTACATCAAATTTGCTCATACCTTAAAATACAGCATAGTTCATGCCAGAGAAGTATTTAAGGATATCGTTATATATTAAGCTTATGTATATAAATAATATATTCCATGGTTTTCGGGTGAGGGATGTGCAGGAATTGACACTTTCTCCAGTGTTTTATGTTGAAAGTTCGACTGATGCGTTGAAAAGATGACAGACCATGGTTTCAATTTGATTGCCAAGGCGTAAAAAAAGGACACCATTTGGTGTCCTTTTGTTGAATTTTAGTAGCAAGATGATGGCAATTACTCGATTTTAGCCTTGTCGCGCATTTCGGAAATTGCATTCTGGACATTTTGCTGTTGCATTCGTTGTTGTAATTGAGGTTTGAGTTCATCGAAGGAGGGTACTTTCAGGTCACGTACATCATCCAGTTTGATCACATGCCATCCATATTGTGATTCGACAGGCTCCATGGTGTACTCGCCCTTTTTGAGGCTGACCATCGCGTTGGCAAAAGGTGGGACGAAATTACTAGGTACGGCCCAATCCAGTTCACCACCGCGTTCTGCAGAGCCAGCATCTTTGGATTTTGTAGCAAGTTTTTCGAATTTGGCTTTCTTGCTGAGCTGGGCAATGATGGACTTGGCCTCATCTTCAGTATCTACCAGTATGTGACGGGCTTTGTATTCCTTGTTGCCCACATTTGCTTTCAGTTTGTCATATTCCTGCTTGAGTGCATCATCGCTGACCGGATGCTTCTGCACATAATCTTGGATAAATGCATTTGCAAGCACCGTTTGCTTGGCTAGTTCGAGTTGCTGCACCACTTCTGAACTCTTGTTCAAGCCGAGCTTTGAAGCTTCTTGGGCCAACACTTCAAGATTGATCATGTCCTCGCGTATCGCTTTGCGCAAGTCTGGGGTGTCTGGCTGGCCTTGCTGGGCAGCAGCCTTTACACGCATATCGATGCGGGATTGTGGAATTGAGATTCCATTTACCATTGCGGCTGATTTGTCTTCGGCATGAGCGGTGTTGATCGCTAGTGTGCCCAATACTGCAAGTGCTGCCAATTTTCCAGTCTTAAACATTTCTGATCCTCAAATAATTATCAAAGTGATGCGGTTAATTCTTCAGGAGATTGTGCCAGTATTGTAAGGGCGTGAATTTCCCTTTTCATCATTGGTTCAAGAGCCGAATATATCATACGGTGGCGCGCAACCGTGCTTTTGCCGGCGAAATGGTTGGATACAATATTTAGCAGGTAATGTCCCCCGCCATCGCGTGCCCCGGCATGACCTGCGTGCTTGTGACTTTCGTCGATGATATTAATCGAGACAGGATCAAGCGCGGCTAGTAGGGTGTGCATAGAGGCAATACGGTTCACGCGGGGAAAACCTTTTTGAATGGCCGCACGGTTTTGTTCTGATAAACGCCTGCAGAGACATAGGGATCGGCATCCGCCCAAGCTTGAGCAGCCTGAAGTGAGGGAAATTCTGCGACGATCAAGCTGCCCGTGAAACCAGCAATTCCCGGATCGTCCGAATCCACTGCGGGGAAAGGACCTGCCAAAAGCAGTCTGCCCTCATCCTGTAAAGTCTGCAGGCGCGCCAGGTGCGCTGGCCGCACCGCCTTGCGCTTGTCAAGGCTATCAGGGATGTCCTGACCAAAAATGGCATACAGCATCACAATTCGCCCACTGTTCCAGTGTGCGACTGGATAAGATTTTTCGAGTTGCACATCAGTTTATCTCCTTCTTCTCATCAATATATTTTGCCAGCCATGCGCCCTGTGCCAGGATAAATACCAGCATCAATCCGGTGAAACCAAAGAGCTTGAAATTTACCCAGCTGTCCGTGGAAAAGTTGAATGCGACATACAGGTTGATGAAGCCGAGTGCCGCAAAGAACAGGCTCCAGCTCAGATTGAGTCGATTCCATGCATGAAGCGGGAGTGCGACCTTCTCTTGCAACAATAGTTTCATCAGGTTCTTGTTGAACACAACATTTGAGACCAGCAGAATGGCTGAGAACATCCAGTACAACACGGTAGGCTTCCACTTGATGTAAGTTTCGTCGTGAAGTAAAAGGGTGGCACCGCCGAATACGGTGATGATTGCAAAACTCACCCAAAGCATCACATCCACTTTTCCGTGCCGGTATTTTGTCCATGCGATCTGTAATGTTGTTGCAAACATTGCTACAGCCGTCGCGACAAAGATTCCCTGGAACTTGAAGGCTGCAAAGAACAGGATGACAGGGAAAAGGTCGAATAATAGCTTCATTGTGTCGATGATTTGTTATGGCGGAATGAGTTCAACTCGATGATTATCATCATGTATTTTTCAGTGAGAGCGAGGCGGAATTGATGCAATAGCGCAGTCCGGTGGGTTTTGGCCCGTCTTCGAAAACATGGCCCAGATGTGCGCCGCAGCGACTACAGCTTACTTCAATACGTTTCATGCCGTGGCTTTTGTCGATGCGCGTTATGACGTTTTCAGGTTGGTAAGGCTGCCAATAACTAGGCCAACCGGAAATGGAATCGAATTTTGCAGCAGAATCGAACAAAGCATTGCCGCAGCAAACGCAGCGATAGATCCCAGTGTCATGGCAGTTCCAATACTTTCCTGTAAAAGCTGGTTCGGTTCCGCACTGGCGGCACACCCGGTATTGCTCAGGTGTGAGTTCATTGCGCCATTCGATATCAGACTTATCTTCGGGGTTATCCATAATTACCTATAATACTTCACCAGCATAATCAGCCAGCCTTGATCGCTCGCCGCGAAGCAACGTGACATGCCCGCCGTGCGCCCAGCCCTTGAAGCGATCCACCACGTAGGTCAAGCCAGAGCTGCCTTCGGTGAGATATGGTGTGTCAATCTGTGCGATGTTGCCCATGCACACCACTTTCGTACCAGGTCCTGCGCGTGTCACCAGAGTTTTCATCTGCTTTGGTGTGAGATTTTGCGCTTCATCGATGATGACATATTTATTGAGAAAAGTGCGGCCACGCATGAAGTTTAACGACTTTACTTTGATGCGTGAACGAATCAGATCGCGGGTCGCAGCGCGGCCCCAGTCGCCTCCCTCCTCGTCAGTCTTGTTTAGTACATCCAGGTTGTCTTCAAGCGCGCCCATCCAAGGCGTCATTTTTTCTTCTTCGGTGCCCGGCAAAAATCCGATGTCTTCGCCGACCGGAACCGTCACGCGGGTAATGATGATTTCCGAATACAATTTGTTTTCCAGTGTCTGCAGCAAACCTGCTGCGAGTGTCAGCAGCGTCTTGCCGGTTCCAGCCTGGCCCAGCAACGATACAAAATCAATCTCGGGATTCATCAGCAGGTTGAGCACGAAGTTCTGTTCGCGATTGCGCGCGGTGATTCCCCAGACATTGTTTTTACTGTGTGTGTAATCAGTCAGCGTCCGCAGCAGAGCGGTCTGGTCGTTCTGTTCCAAAACCAAGGCATAAAATGGGGCCGTTTCATTTTCCTGGTAGACGAATTGATTGACGAATAATGCCCCGCACAGCGGCCCCTGTATCTGATAATACGTATGACCTTCCTTTTGCCACGATTTCATATCCTTGCTGTGCCTGTCCCAGAAGTCATCTGGCAATGGAAGAACACCGGTGTAGAGTAGGTCGGTATCTTCGAGAACCTTGTCGTTGAAGTAGTCCTGTGCATCAAGACCCAGCGCGCGGGCCTTGATGCGCATGTTGATATCCTTGCTGACCAGTATCACCGAACGTTCCGGTTGTTGATGCTGCAGTCCGATGACGACGCCAAGTATTGCATTGTCGGCCTTTCCCAGCTCGAGATGCTGCGGCAACTCGTGCTTGATAAAGCTGGTCTGCAGATAAAGACGACCTGTGCAATTCTTATGCGCAGGTGATTCAAGCGCGATACCTTCCTCTATTTTATGTGGAGCATCACTGACAATCTCATCCAGGAATCGGCTTGCTTGTCGTGCATTGCGTGCGACTTCAGTCATGCCCTTCTTCTTGTTGTCCAGTTCTTCCAACACGAACATCGGTAGGCAGATATCGTGTTCCTCGAAGCGGAACAGGCTGGTCGGGTCATGCAACAGTACGTTGGTATCCAGAACGAAAAGTTTGGTTTCGTTGTTGATGTCATCACCGATTGTGTTTGATTTTGTGGCTGTGGACATTAGGTTCCTTTAGTTGAGCGTGGTGACGAAATCCAGGACTTCTTGTGCGTGGCCATCTGCCTTGACTCCACGCCATTCATGGCGCAAAGCACCTTTCTTGTCGAATACGAAGGTGCTTCTTTCAATGCCTCGTACCAGCTTGCCATACATTTTCTTTTGCTTGATCACTTTGAACAGTTCGCTGACAGTTTCATCTGCATCCGACAGCAGCGAAAATGGCAAGGTGAATTTGGCCTTGAAATTCTCATGCGATTTGATGCTGTCGCGCGAGATACCTACCACCTCGCAGTTTGCTTGCCTGAATCTGTCATAGAGATCGCGGAATTGCTGCGCCTGTGATGTGCAGCCCGGCGTGTTGTCCTTCGGGTAAAAGTAGATGACCAGATGCTTGCCGTGCACGCCGGATAGTGTGAAAGTCTGGTTGCCCGTTGCGGGCAGGGAAAAATCTGCAACAGTGATGTCTGACATGAATAAGTCCAATAGAGAGGGCGACATTCTTGTCAAAATTCGCGCTAAAGGCAAGTTTCATCGCGTCCTCGTCAAATTAGCTCGGTTGTGCTACGGTTGCCGCCGTTTGCCAGAACTGTTTATTTGATGACCGATACTGATTACATGCGCGCAGCGCTTGATATGGCCAGCCAAGGGCTTGCTGCCGGTGAAGTGCCAGTAGGGGCGGTAGTCGTGCTGAATGGTGAGATTATTGGACGTGGCTTCAATGCGCCGATTTCGCGCCACGATCCGTCCGCTCATGCCGAGATGATGGCGCTACGGGATGCGGCACAGCATCTCGGCAATTACCGCTTGGTGGATTGCGAGCTGTTCGTCACGCTGGAACCTTGTTTGATGTGTGCCGGCGCTATTATGCATGCGCGCATCTCAAGGCTCGTGTATGGGGCGAGCGACCCAAAGACAGGTGCGTGTGGCAGCGTGGTCGATGCGTTTGCGTATCGGCGAATAAATCACCATACCGTGGTTGGCAGCGGAGTTCTTGCAGAACAGTGCGGTGCATTAATCAGCGAATTTTTTGCCATAAGACGGGCGCAGCAACGTAGGACATCAGCAAGTAAAGAATTTCTCGACGAGGCCTGATGAAAATCGATATCAACATAGCCAAGCAGCACCTTGAACTGCTCGACGATTCAGGAAAGGTACTGCGCAGCTACCCGGTATCCACTTCCGCAAAAGGTGTGGGAGAAACCACTGGCAGTTTTCGTACACCGCGAGGTAGGCATATCATTCGTGCGAAAATTGGCGCCGGCCTGCCAGAAAATGCCGTGCTGGTCAGGCGTCGCCCGACTGGTGAAATCTTCACGTCTTTGTTGGGCGCACAATTCCCGGAGCGAGACTGGATACTCACACGTATCCTTTGGCTATCTGGTTGTGAGAAGGGCTTTAACCGGATGGGAGAAACAGATACCATGCGACGCTACATCTACATTCATGGTACGCCGGATATTGTAAGACTAGGCATCCCGGGTTCGCATGGTTGTATCCGTATGCGCAACGCCGATCTGGTCGAGTTGTTTGATCTGGTTCCAGCTGGAACCGAAGTCTATATCGAAGGTTGATTCTTAAATCGGAGGGCGACATGTCAAACGCTTTCACTGTTAGCCTGGTTCGCTGGCAAGATTGCGAACCATTGCTGAAATCGATCCGCGAAGCCGTTTTCATCAATGAACAGGGTGTCCCTGCAGAATTGGAGTGGGATGGCCTTGATGAGGCTTGCCGTCATGCCTTGGCGCTCAGTCATAAAGGTGACGCCATCGGTTGTGGGCGAATGCTGGCCAATGGGCATATCGGGCGTATCTCTGTGTTGCCGCAATGGCGAAAACAGAAGGTCGGCACCGCTATTATGGAAGCATTGCTCAATTTCGCTCGCTCGCACGAATACAAGCAAGTTGATGTGGATGCGCAGACATATGCCATCCCGTTTTATCACAAGTTCGATTTTGTCGAAGAGGGAAAGGAATTCATAGATGCGGGCTTGCCGCACATCAAGATGCGGTTGAAGCTACTTTCCGGTTAGATAGTCTTCCACGCTGAAATTCTTGACTGCTTCAGGTTGGGATACAGTGAATCCGGTGATCACGGCACCGGTGGCAAAAGCTTCTGCGAAAATCAGTATCGGGGCAGGGATGAAGTAATGGTACTGAATCTCGGGCCACGTGTAATGGCTTAATGCAAGCATCATCAGGGTTGTGACCAGCATCATTGCAGCTGTTGCGAAACCCGCGCCGGCAAAGCCATTCAATAGCACAAACAGGAAGAAGTTTTTCGGTAAATGACGTTGGCTGAAGCGCAGCAGCCATTCACTGAACAGCATCGGGACTGCCAACATAAGCATACCGTTGATGCCAAGCGTAACAAGGGCGATACCAGAGTATACCCAGATGCCGAGCATGATGCTGGAAAGGGCGATCAGCCCGATCGGCCAGCCGAACATAAGCAGGAACAAGGTTGCACCAATCAGGTGGAAATTGAACCCTGGATGGATCCCTGCGTTGAGTACCCAGAAAACTGGAGTGCAGAAAAGCAGACCGATCAGCGCGTTGGTCCGTAGGGTGTTGGCCAGCATCTCCCGCCATTGTGCTAGCTTCACAGCGCGTATCAGTATGATGAAATACAACACGTTGCATAGCCACAGCCAATCGCTGTCGAAAAGTGACTCCGGAAGGTTCATGTCAATCTGTGTTGTTCTGATAACAAGCTTGTCAAATGCTCGAAAGCGAGTGCTCAAGTGTTGTTCAAAGGGCGGGTGCTGTCAATCCTAACAGAGGTAAAGATACTCTAACCCATTTATTCTAAGAATATGAAACACTTATCGATCGAAGGCAGATCAGCTGTTTGATAGGTTGTAGGGTAAGGGCAAGAAATTCAGTGAATCACCATGTGGTGATTTCCAATGGATGGTTTGCGTTTCGCGGCTAGTAATCTGCAGCACTGCCAATACGTCGAAGCCACCCGTCGGGGCAAGGGCCACATTGACGAGCATGCCGCTGCTTTGGCCTTCCATATCAGCACTGTATAGTTCATCACCTGGATACGGCACTTCGTTGCTATCTATATGCGCCAAGAACATGCGTCGCTTTAACTTGCCCAGATATTGGGTACGTGCCACGATCTCCTGGCCTGGATAGCAGCCCTTCTTGAAATTCACGCCATTCACCAAGTCGAAGTTTAACATTTGAGCGACAAATTGTTCCTGTGTCTGCGGCAGGATGACCGGGATGCCAGAACGGATATTGAGCCAGTCCCAACAGCCACTGCCTACCGGTCTGGCTATGTGAGCGAAATCTGACCACAGCATCTGTGCTCGTTGTGGCGAAGTGATGACCTGCCAGCGAGCGTCCCCAAATTTAATAATGTCGTCCTGCTCGATACTTATGCAGTCAAGGGGTGCTAGCGGAAATTCTCCATAATGCAGCCCCAATATTTCATGAGCATCAGTACCCGAAAGTCCAAGAGTAACGATCTCGTCACTTGTGTCGCTGATCTTTACTTTGGCACGCAGCACATACATGCTCAGTTTTTTGCGTATTGGCTCGCACAGCACCCGAGGTAGTTGCAATAGATAATCGCCCTCTTGGCGCCAGATCAGCATCGTTGCAAGCATCCTGCCCTTGGGATTGCTCAGGCTGCTGAACTGTGCTCTTGTACCGGATACTTCGCGAATGTCATTGCTCAGCAGGCTCTGCAGGAATGCTTCGGCTTCCTCTCCTGCGATGCGCAGTGTTCCGAACTGCCCAAGGTAACTTAGAACAGTTGCGGTACTTGTGGCAAGGCGCTCGGCGGAGGCATCACCGAAATCGCTGATAACGTCCTGTTGTATTTGTGCGTTATGTCTAGCCAGAAATTGTTGCCATTCTTGGTTCATCATTTGTTCCATATAGAATTACTGGTCTAATATTACCTCGGACCTTATTGTTTCGGATAAACTCTTGCGTCATGAAATACTATGCCAGTTGCCTGTTGCTTCTGCTTCTTGCTGCCTGCGACGGTGGGTTATGGAACAACCCCTATCCGGTTGAGGACGAGGGTAAGTCCATCCTCTACACTGCTTTCACTGAGCGGCCAAAGCATCTTGATCCAGCGCAGGCTTACAGCGAGAACGAGTACGAGTTTCTTGCGCAAATCTACTCACCACCACTGCAATATCACTATCTTAAGCGACCCTATCAGCTCATCCCATTAGCGGCCGCGAAAATGCCGACAGTCCGTTATCTAGACAAAAGTCACCGCCGACTACCTGATGACGCACCAGGAGATTTGATCGCGTATAGTGAATACGAGATAAGTATCAAACCGAATATGCGTTATCAGCCGCATCCTGCTTTTGTGCGCGACTATATGCACCTTACTCCTTCCGATCTATCTTCGGTGCACTCGCTCAATGACTTCCCGGAAACAAGTACTCGTTTGGTCACAGCCGCGGATTATGCATACCAAATCAAGCGCCTAGCAAATCCTCAGTTACATCAACCGATCTTCGGGTTAATGAGTGAATACATCGTCGGCCTGAAGGATTATGGTGCCATGCTGCAACAGATGATAAAGAATAATCCTGACGCTAGTCTTGATTTGAACAGTATATCTTTGCCTGGTGTTCAAGTGGTTGACGACACAACATATCGCATCAAGATACACGGAAAATATCCCCAGTTCATTTACTGGCTGGCCATGCCGTTCTTTTCCCCGATGCCACAAGAGGCCGAGCTGTTCTATGCACAAGCCGGGATGCGTGAGCGCAATCTGACTCTCGACTGGTGGCCAGTTGGCAGCGGACCGTATTATCTCTCCGAGAATGATCCCAATTTGCGAATGATACTGAGCCGCAATCCGTATTACGTGAGCGAGCTGTATCCTGGTGAAGGTGAGCCGAACGATGGACAGGAAGGCCTGCTGGTTGATGCGGGAAAGTCGCTGCCGCTGATCGACAAGGTAGTGTTCAGTCACGAGAAGGAGACCATCCCGTACTGGAACAAATTTCTCCAAGGCTATTATGATGCCTCAGGCATTAGCTCGGACAGCTTTGATCAGGCGGTCCAGGTCAGCGTGGGTGGCGAGGCTTCAGTAACTGATGCGATGAAAGTGCAAGGAATTACGTTGTCCACTTCAGTAGCCACTTCAACGATGTATACCGGTTTCAATTGGCTGGATCCGGTTGTTGGTGGACCGAGTGAACGTTCGCGAAAATTGCGGCAAGCTATCGCGATCGCAGTGGATTTCGAAGAATTCGTTTCAATCTTTGCAAACGGTCGCGGCATTCCGGCGCAGTCGCCGATTCCACCCGGTATATTCGGCTATCGCGAGGGTGAGGCAGGAATCAACCACTATGTATATGACTGGGTTAACGGGGCACCAAAACGCAAATCCATTGCAGAAGCAAAGCGCATGCTGGCCGAAGCAGGTTACCCGGACGGACTGGACGAACAGACGCACCAGCCACTGGTAATCAATCTAGACACTACAGCGACCGGAGTCGGCAGCAAAGCCCGCCTGGATTGGCTGCGAAAGCAGTTTGACAAGATCAACATACAAATGGTCGCACGAAGTACCGACTACAACCGATTTCAGGACAAGGTTCGCAAGGGAGATACACAGATGTTTTACTGGGGTTGGAATGCCGATTATCCTGACCCGGAAAATTTTCTCTTCCTGCTGCATGGTGCACAAGCTAAAGTGGGGAAGGGTGGCGAGAATGCGTCGAACTACAGCAATCCTGAATACGACAAGTTGTTCGAACAGATGAAGAATATGGATAACAGTCAGGCGCGGCAGGCCATCATAGACCGAATGCTGGAGATGTTGCGAAGGGATTCACCCTGGCTGTGGGGATATCACCCGAAGAATTATGTGTTGCAGCACGATTGGTTGCACAACGTCAAATCCAACATCATGGCCAACAATAAACTCAAATACTGGCGTGTGGACGCCTTGCAGCGTGATGCACTACGCCGAGAGTGGAACCAGCCCGCACGATCGCCATTGTGGCTGAGTATGGCTGCACTGCTACTATTCTGTATATGGATGTGGCGGGCGATTTGGAAGCGCGAACAAGCAAAATGATTGCTTATCTCATTCGTCGCATACTTTATGCCATTCCGATCTTGATCGGGGTGAATCTTTTCACCTTCGCGCTGTTCTTCGTGGTGAATACGCCGGACGATATGGCGCGCATGCAGCTAGGAATCAAGCGCGTAACACCAGACGCGATCGAGAACTGGAAGCAGCAGCATGGCTATGACAAGCCGTTGATGTTGAATCGTGCTGCAAGCGGTACGGGAAAGATCACCGATACGATCTTTTGGCAGAAATCCGCCGGAATGTTCGTGCTTGAATTTGGCTTTTCGGACGATGGACGCAGCATATCGCGTGAGATCGCGACGCGCATGGGACCGAGTCTGGCAATCGCTCTGCCGACGTTTATGATTGGTCTTGTGGTTTATGTCAGTTTCGCGCTGCTGATGACTTTGTTTCGCGCCACTGCGCTGGACATGGCCGGTGTTGCGCTGTGCGTGGTGCTTATGTCTATATCCGGATTGTTCTACATCATCGGTGGCCAGTTCCTTGTGAGCAAGCTGTGGCATCTGGTCCCGATCTCCGGCTATGCAGTCGGAGAAGATAGCATCAAATTTGTGTTACTGCCTGTCTTGATCGGTGTGGTCGGTGGGGTTGGATCGAGCAGCCGCTGGTATCGCACCATCTTCCTCGATGAGATCGGCAAGGACTATGTGCGCACTGCCCGTGCCAAAGGCTTGTCCGAATTGCATGTGTTGTTCCGCCATGTTTTGAAGAATGCGATGATTCCGATACTTACCGGCGTGGTAGTGGTGATACCGTTGCTGTTTCTGGGTAGCCTGCTCACCGAGTCGTTCTTCGGTATCCCTGGCCTCGGCAGTTACACGATAGATGCGATCAATGCACAGGATTTCAGCGTGGTTCGCGCGATGGTGTTCCTAGGTTCGTTGCTGTATATCGTCGGCCTGATCCTTACTGACATTTCTTACACGATGGTTGACCCAAGGGTGCGCTTGTCATGAATTTCATGCCCGACATCCTCTGGAGCGATAAGCTGATATTCCTACTTTTGGCAGCGCTCTCAGCCAGCGCATGGTATGTGCGACGGCATGAGCATCTGCTGTTGCCATGGCGGAGGGTCGCTCATAGCGCGACCGCGATGGTGTCGCTGATGGTGCTGTCGCTGTTTCTGTTAATCGGGTTGCTGGATTCACTGCACTACCGGGCAGCTTTGCCGGAAAAAAATAACGGTGAAACAGTATACTCGCCGGACGTATTGAGCGTGTTCGATAAGCTAGTAACGCCTTTACGTACTCACACCGAGAAGACGTATTCCGCGCCACTGGCAGTAACGTTATATGCAAAGGAGAGCACCACTGATGCGCAAGGCAATGTCGTGCGCGACTATCCGCGCTTGCAATACGGCGGAGCGCATCTAGCCGATGTGTCTAGTCGCGATGGCGACATAGCACGGAGATCGCTGATCGGGGCCGCTGCGGGATTGATTGCCGGCCTGCTGATCGTCTTTGCAGCGAAGCGTTGGTTACCAGCTCACAATTGGCCTAAAGGGCCAATGTTCATTGCAATGCTGATCATCACCATTCTGATCGGCGCACTCGCCAATCTGGCTTCCGGCTATCATGTGCTTGGCACCGACAAGGTCGGGCAGGATGTGCTGTACCAGTCGTTGAAAAGTATCCGCACCGGTCTGGTTATAGGCACCGTCACGACTCTTGTGACGCTGCCGCTAGCCTTGTTTCTCGGTATCGCGGCGGGTTATATGCGCGGCTGGGTGGACGATGTCATCCAGTATGTCTATACCGTTCTGAGTTCCATCCCGAGCGTGCTGCTGATTGCGGCTGCGGTTCTGATGATGCAGGTCACGATAGACACGCATCCGGAGTGGTTCGATACTAGTGCTTCGCGCGCCGACCTTCGGTTGGTGTTCCTGTGCCTGATCCTTGGCGTGACTAGCTGGACCGGGCTGTGCCGTTTGTTGCGCGGCGAAACCCTGAAGCTGCGGGAGATGGAATATATCCAGGCAGCACAGTCATTTGGCGTATCAACCCTGCGTATTCTAACCCGCCATATCGTACCAAACGTGATGCATATCATCCTGATCGCGTTGGTGATGGATTTTTCGGCTCTGGTGCTGGCAGAGGCGGTGTTGTCCTACGTCGGCGTAGGTGTCGATCCATCGATGATCAGCTTCGGCACGATGATCAACTCGGCCCGCTTGGAAATGGGGAGGGAGCCGATGGTGTGGTGGGCTTTGGCCGCCGCATTTGCTTTCATGCTGGTGCTGGTACTTGCGGCAAACTTGTTTGCCGATGCGGTGCGCGATGCATTCGACCCTCGATTGAGCCAGACAGAGTAGGTGCGCTCCTTCGGTCAGCAGGGTTAATAGGTTGGGATTGATACCGTTGTCACAATAATGATCGAAACTGAGGCATGAATCGTGGAGTGAGTTGAAGTTGATGACGCATCTTGTAGTAAGCCGTTTATTTCATGAGCTGAGATGAGAATTCGCTATGCTATTGCAAATAGCCAGAGTCTTTGCCCGTTGAGTTAATAAGTCAGGCCTGGTCTTCGATCTGCCACTGTGGATTCCAGACTACTTCCCACAGGTGCAAATCGGGATCCTGGAAGTAGCCTGCATAGCCTCCCCAAAAAGTGTCTTGAGCAGGTTTGATGATCTCAGCGCCGGCTTTCCTTGCCTGTTCCATGACTCTATCGACTTCATCCTTAGAAGATACGTTGTGTCCAAGCGTCATTTCGGTTGGGCTGGGCAAGTAAATAGGAAGGCCTGTATCCTGGGATATGCTTTTGCGCGGCCAGATTCCGAGCTTTAGGCCGCCCTGCAAATCAAAGAATGCCACAGCGCCATGTTCAAATTCGCTGCCAACTATTCCTTTGGTTGGAAGCCCCATTCCATCACGATAAAATCGGAGCGCGCGATCCATGTCGTCAACCCCGATCGTGACAAGTGTAATTCGCGGTTTCATTTCCGCCATGTGCCATACTGAAAGCTATGCACTATTCTTTTTTGCGCTAACCTTGGCATCAAACTTTTCCTTGTTGATGACGAAACGCTCATGCTTCCCTTTGGAGATCAGATCCACCCCATCGTGGGCTTCCACTGAAAAAACCAGCCTTTTTCCTTCGACAGCGATTAGTTCTACAAATGCCGTAACCTCTAGACCAGGTGGTGTTGCGGCTAAGTGACTTACGTCTATGTGTGTGCCGACAGTTTGTTCGAGTGGCCAGTCGATGTGAGGGTTAACTGCCTTGATGCACGCCCATTCGAGGAATCCTACCAGAAAGCCAGTGGCAAAGACTTCAGGCATGGCAATGAACTCGTCAGCCTCGGGATAGAGTGCTGGCACAGTTTTGGTTGGGGGGACAATAAACTTGTGTTCGTATCTGATGCCAGGTTTCAATGAATCTTTCAAGTGGAATTCCTTGTTATGAAATCACCCAGTGGTGCAACTCTATCAGCAATCAATATGATCGCATATCTATTGTAATTGTCTTTATGGAAGTTTTGATTTTTTGCGCTTGTACATTAGTGTGTCACCATCCTGCAATAATGCGTCTATTGAACGGTGCTTTTCAGGATCAAACTCCACGATGCCATGCGAGAAAACAATATCGTACCCTCGATTGGCTTCGTGGTTGTAAAGCATCAGTGAATGACGGAATTTTTCTACGAGCATTTCAGCGGTCTTTTTTTGTGAATCAGGGAGCCATACGACAAATTCGTCTCCTCCTAGCCGAGCGAAGAGGTCCGAATGTCTAAAAGTGTTTTTCAGCTTATCGGCAAATACAGTCAATACCCTATCACCTTCAGTGTGTCCAAAGTTGTCGTTGATTTGCTTGAATTTGTCCAGGTCCATGAAAACCAATGAAGCAGCGATATTTTGCCTAGCGCAAAGAAGCAGGTTATGTTCGGCGAGCATCATGAATCCACGACGGTTTGATATGTTGGTAAGTTCATCCAGTGTCGCCAGTTGTACAGCGGCAATTTCCCGTTCCACCATCGATGCAAGGTCTTCCAGTGCTTCGAGGTCCTCAACTCCGAGATTTCTTGGTTGCTGATCAATAATGCAAAGGGTTCCAAGCTTGTGCCCATTCGGCGCTCTGAGTGGACATCCAGCATAAAAGCGTATTTTCGGATCCCCAATTACCAGGGGGTTGTCTGAAAAACGATCATCATTTAGGGCGTCAGGAATGATAAATACATCGTTGCCGAGAATCGCATGTCCACAGAAAGAAATATCACGCGATGTTTCAGTTGCGTCGAGACCGATGCAGGATTTGAACCACTGACGGTTCTCGTCAATAAGGCTGACAAGTGCGATAGGAACACCTAAAAGCCTTTTTGCCATACGTGTCAGACGGTTGAATCTTTCGTCCGAATGGGTATCCAGGATGTTCAGTGATCGAAGAGTTTCGAGTCGGGCCTGTTCGTCTGATGGGATGTCAGGCTTTTTCAATGCAGCCTCCTTTGAATGGACTCATCATCTGGCAGTTGCAAAATTCATTCAGTTGGGTCTGGCTGGAATAAGCATTTGGTATCGATATCTCGTCAACGTCAGTTACCAATATATCATGAAGGATGTTCTGGCTAAACGAACTATAGATTATTAGATTATTAAACCAATGAATAGTTGAGATATTCCGAGGTGGGATAGATGTTCATCTAGTTCAAGTAGGAACCGTCAGAAGTAATTCTGTCATCTTGGGTAGTTGCTCCGTCCCCTAACATTTAATTGCCAAGCTAGGTCAGATATTCAAGACATACTAATATATCGGTTAGACACTACCCCAACATCCCCTGGACTTTCTGACTACCTTGCATCTGGCTTTATTTGGTGCGATGCTGAACGATATATCGATAGTCATGGAACCAACTTTTAGCTATATCGGCTTTATCGTGTTAGTGGGTTTAGTAAGATTAACAGTATCATCATGGTAGACTTTGCATTCAATACCATCACAAGCAATCAACTGCAGCTCGTCAAGTCACGACCAGGCCTGCTGGTATGTTTCCATCAGATCAACACCACCACTCTCACTGCCTTCTTAGGTACACTTCCCGTTGTGCCTCTTGCCGGCAGTATTCAGAGAAACGATGCCTAATGGAAATTACTGTAGTTGGTAGGCTTTTTTCTCATATGCCCACTCTATTTCATAAATATTGCTCTGGTATTATTTTATTCATGGAGCACTTGGATGACTGCTGTAGCGGGGAACCGTAGTTCAACACAAGGGTTGCGAGGATATCGTGATTCCACTGGATAGGTAGAGCCTTGAAACAACTATTGTCCGTAAAATCGTTGAAAGCATCTTTGCTTTCTGGCAGCCCCGTCGTTGATGATATTTCCTTCAATATTACTGCCGGGGAGACGTTCGTGCTGCTCGGAGAATCAGGATGCGGAAAATCCATGACTGCGCTGGCATTGCTGCGTTTGCTGCCCGATGGTGTGGCACATGTGGGTGGCACCGTAATGCTGGATGACGTCGAATTGTTCAGCTTGAGAGAACGCGAGATGCGTGTGGTACGCGGTGGCAAGGTTGCGATGATCTTTCAGGAACCGGGTTTGAGCCTTAATCCTGTCATGACGGTTGGGGAGCAGATCGCCGAGGTGCTGGCACTGCATCAAGGCATGAGAGGGGTGGCCGCACTTCGGCGAAGTGTCGATTTGCTCGATCGAGTTGGAATTCCCGATGCTTCGCGCCGTGTTACTGAATACCCCTTCCAGCTTTCCGGCGGCATGAAGCAGCGGGTGATGATAGCAATGGCGCTAGCCGGTCAGCCACAACTGCTTGTCGCCGACGAACCGACTACTGCATTGGACGTGACGATACAGGCGCAGGTTTTGCAGTTGCTGCGTGACACCCAGGTTTCCAGCGGTATGTCGTTATTACTGATCACTCACGATCTGGGCGTGGTAGCTGAAATGGCGAATCAAGTCGGCGTGATGTATGCAGGCCAGATTGTCGAGCAGGCTTCACGAGACCAGTTGTTCAGCCAACCACTCCACCCATATACGAGAAAGCTATTTGCCGCGATGCCGGATGCTTCGCGACGCAGCCAGAAGCTGGCAGCCATCCCAGGCAGTGTTCCACCACCAGGTAGTATTACTCCGGGTTGTCGTTTTGCTTCGCGCTGTGAAAATTCCTGGTCGCTGTGCCATGAGCAAAAACCAGAGTGGAGCGAAATGGATTCTGGGCATAGGGTAATGTGCCATTTGTATCCAGAAAAAAGTAATATGAATGGCGTCTCAGAGTTCGCCAGAAATGAAGATCTACATGTTAGCCCTGGCAAAACAACCGCCGGGGGAGAGGCCGGCAAGCTTCTTCAAGTCTCAGAATTGCGGGTACATTTCCCCCTCCGGAAGGGCATCATGCAACGCGTGTCTGGCATGGTGAAGGCGGTGGATGGAGTTTCTCTTGAAATACCTCAGGGACATACATTGGCGCTGGTCGGGGAGTCAGGGTGTGGCAAGACAACGCTGGGCAAGGCGTTGTTGCAATTGATACCGCCAACTGCTGGTAGGGTATGCTATGACGGTAACGAATTGATTGGACTTGGATCGCGAGCTTTGCGCAACCAGCGTGCGACCATGCAGATGGTATTTCAGGATCCTTATGCATCCTTGAATCCGAAGATGCGTGTCGCAGAAATCCTTGAAGAAGGAATGAGTGCGTTGAATATCGAAAAGGACAGTGTTGCTCGCCAGACATATATCGATACTTTGCTTGATCAGGTTGGGCTTGCGCGCAACAGCAAGTGGCGTTACCCGCATGAATTTTCGGGTGGTCAACGGCAACGCGTCGCTATTGCAAGGGCCCTTGCGGTGTCGCCACGATTATTGATCTGCGACGAGCCGACCAGTGCTCTAGACGTGTCAGTTCAGGCGCAGATTTTGAACCTCCTCAAATCCCTGCAGCAGGAATTGAACCTAAGCTATTTATTCATCACTCACAATCTCTCGGTGGTGGAGTATCTGGCACATGAAGTTTGCGTTATGTATCTCGGAAGAATCGTAGAGCGTGGTAAGGCAGGAAAAGTATTAGGTGACCCTAAACATCCCTACACACAGGCGCTGCTATCTGCAGTACCGCGTATAGACGGTTCTGGCCGGGAACGAATCAGGCTTGAAGGTGAGTTGCCTTCATCGGCTAGTCCGCCACAGGGTTGTCATTTTGCGCCTCGCTGCGCATATGCTATGGATAGATGCCGTGCAGAATATCCGCCTGAGAAATTACATACTTCAGATCATAAAGTTAATTGTTTCCTGCTTGAAGAAAGCCCGGGTTGACGACAGGGAAAATTAGGTTTAAAAAGGTATTGGGATTTCCGGGTAGCAATTAACGGAGATTAAGGTGGTTGCTGATTATAATCACAATTATTAAGGAGTGAATCATGAGCACCAAATTGGCAGGAACATCAAGCGATGTCAGCAAGGAAAAACTTGTCCAGGATTTTCGTGCAGTCGTTACTGACACTGAAGAGTTGTTGCGTGTGACCGCAGGAATAGCAGGAGAGAAAGTGTCGGCAGTACGCGGGCGCATTCAGGAGAATCTGGAAGTTGCGAAAGAACGACTTAACGCAGTCGAGGATGCAGTCGTTGCCAAGACAAGAGAAGCGGCAAAAGTAACCGATGAATATGTGCATGAGAATCCTTGGACTTCAGTGGGAATCGGGGCGGCGGTCGGTGTAATAGTGGGTATGCTGATTTCACGTGGCCGTTAGGCAATGTCGGAGTCAAGTTCTGGCCTGATGGAGTCAGTCAAGCGGTTGGCTTCGACCGTGATTGCCATTGTTTCGACACGCCTGGATTTACTTGCAAATGAGTTGCAAGAGGAGCGTTTATACATTTCGAGAATGTTCCTGTTCTCTTTGTTGACGCTTTTTTTCTTTGGCGTCGGCATCATGCTGTTGACGGTATTTATCGTGGTGCTGTTTTGGGATGATCATCGTCTCGTTGTTCTTGGTGGACTCAGCCTAGTGTTTTTTGCGCTTGCTACCTTTATGGCGATATTGGTGCGCAACAAGGCGAAGAGTAAATCAAAATTGTTTTCCGTTAGTATTGCAGAATTTGCCAAGGACAGCGAACAGCTGGGTGTTGGAAATGACTGACAATATGGTTGAGCTGATGCAAAGTCGCAATGATCTGCTGGCGAAAATAGCTGCGCAGCGCGAAGAAATAGCCGAAATTGGATCAGAATGGCAGGCGCCTCTTGGAATAGTTGATCAAGGGATAGATGCCTTGCGTTTCTTGGGCCGCCATCCCTTGCTGATTGCAGGCGTGGTGGCTTTCTTGTTAATTCGCCGCCGTGGCGCGGCAGGTTTGTGGCGAGTCTGGAAGGGATACCGCTACTTTACTTCCTTGTCTAGGAAGACCTTGCCGCGAAATTAGTTTGCTCACCACGATCCAATGAGAGTGTTCAATTTAGAAAACTTTTGTCTTGTTACGCATGCTATTGGGTGAACTATAGGATGCGGGTTGCGTCACTGCAATGACTTGACCGGGTCTGATTATCTTCAACGGGCCATTCCATTGCCTCAACTTGGCAACACTGACATGATAACGGCGTGCTATGTGTGACAAGGTTTCACCTTTGCGGACTCTGTGCCTAGTTGCGCGTCCGTGGTCATCGGCAAGGTGCATATTGAATACTTGGAATTCGGCTTCGCTTTCCTCGTCACTGACTGGAACCAAAAGGGTTTGTCCGTTGCTAATGTTGCCGTGACGTGAAATTCCATTTACTAATTTGAGATTTTCCAAAGACATACCGAAGCGAGGGGCGAGCTTGTCCAGGCGCTCACCTTTCTTGGGTTGGTATGATTGCCAAGTGACTAGTGGTTTATCGTAGCTCTCCAGATTCTCCGTAAATGTATTCAACTTGTCTATCGGCAACAAGATCAGGTCGGAATTGTCCTGCAGGATCACAGGACGGGTGTGGGCCGGATTAAGTGCAGTGAACTCTTCTTCTGAGATATCGGCCAGTTGCGCTGCAAGCTTAACGTCCATGTGACTGGCAGTGGCAACAACGGCAAAGTAGGGTTCATTGGAGATGTCAGGCAGTGTCAATGCAAATTTAGTGGGGTCGGAAATAATATTCTTGATGGCCATCAATTTAGGAACGTAATTGCGTGTTTCCTTAAGTAGCTTCAAGCTCGCATAATTCGTCGGACGGCCGTGTTTACGGTTGTAAGATTGTGCGCGTTGAACCGCACCTTCACCGCAATTATAGGCGGCAAGTGCTAGTTCCCAGTCACCAAACATATCGTGGAGATCTTGCAGGTAATCAAGAGCTCCATTTGTTGCGTTGATGACATCGCGTCGGCCGTCATACCACCAGTTCTGTTCCATACCGAACTTCTTTCCGGTGGAAGGGATGAATTGCCAGATGCCGGAAGCTCGGCTAACTGAGTATGCGCCAGGATTAAACGCGCTTTCAACCATGGGCAATAGTGCGATTTCGGTTGGCATGCCGCGGCGTTCGACTTCCTCTGTGATGTAAAAAAGGTAACGGCGGGCGCGTTCAGTCATGCGATCCACATAATCGGGATGACTCGCGTACCATTTTTCGTGCTTAGTTACCAGTTTAGAGTCAAGCTCACCCATCGCGAAGCCATCGCGTATACGTTTCCACAGGTCAGAGGTTGTTGGAGCATATATTGATGACTGTTGAGCTACCGGTACTTCAGGCAGGAGTTCAATCATGATGTTGCGCGCAGAAGGAAGATACTTTGGTTCCGCAGTATCAAACACAGGGGAATTGAGTGCGAGCAATTCTTCAGCATGAGCAAGTGCTTGAAAAGAACTGGCACTGACCGCAAGCATGGCGAGAAAAATTAGTCGAATCAATGACACGTGTGCCCTTCCTGATGTAAAAACCGAGGCAATAGTAGTCGAACAGTCGCGTTCAGGTCAATCTAAACAAGCCTGAAATGGACAAAAGGCCAAGTAATGCAGACAGAAGGTTGGTGTTAAAGGCTTAACGTTCGTGTTTCGGCGGCGAGGTTGGGCTCAACTATCAACGCGCGGTTCCCTAATATTTATCCAGAATGTTTGCTTCTGTCATCGCCAAAATCAATTCATTTTCAATTAATTTGTGCAGATATGAGCATAGAATGGATCAATCTTCACTTAGCGAATAGCTTCCTTCAGTTGTTCCAGGATAGCCGGGTTTTCCAATGTTGAGACATCCTGAGTGATTTCTTCGCCTGTTGCGATCGAGCGAAGCAATCGGCGCATGATCTTTCCGGAACGCGTCTTGGGCAGGTTGTCCCCAAAACGGATTTCATCTGGTTTAGCTATGGGCCCTATCTCCTTGCTTACCCAGTTGCGCAGTGTGTCGACGATTTCCTTTGCCTTTGTCGCGTCAGTGGGGCGTGACCCTTTTAAAACTACAAAGGCAACGATTCCCTCACCTTTGATGTCGTGGGGACGCCCGACAACTGCAGCTTCTGCTACTAAAGGGCTGGCAACCAGCGCTGACTCTATTTCCATCGTGCCAAGGCGATGGCCAGATACTTTCAGTACATCGTCATTGCGCCCCATGATCCAGATGTAGCCATCTTCATCACGATGTGCGGAATCACCTGCGAGGTAGTAACCGCGCATCTCCTCAGGAAAATAGTTTTTCTTGAACCGCTCCGGGTCGCCCCAGATGGTTCGTATCTGGGATGGGAAGGGCTTGGTAATTACTAGCGATCCCCCGTGCTGCTTTTCGACTTCCTCGCCTGTCTCGTCGACCACTGCAACCTGTATGCCCGGGATGGGCAAAGTACATGAACCTGGTTTGGTCGGGACAGCCCCTGGCAATGGGGCGATCATGTGACAACCAGTCTCGGTCTGCCACCATGTGTCCACAATAGGACAGCGCGCTTGGCCGACGATATTGTAGTACCACATCCATGCTTCAGGATTGATCGGTTCACCGACTGTGCCGAGCAGGCGCAATGAAGAGAGATCATACTTCTTGGGCATGTCATCGCCGAGCTTAATCAGCGAACGAATTGCAGTTGGTGCAGTATAGAATGTCGTGATCTTGTGATCCTGAACCATTTTCCAGAAACGTCCGGCATCAGGGTACGTTGGTATGCCTTCATACACGACTTGGGTCGCACCGACCGCCAATGGACCATAGGTGACGTAACTGTGTCCGGTGACCCAGCCAACATCTGCAGTGCACCAGAAGATGTCGGTAGGTTTGTAGTCGAACACCCATTGCATCGTCAACATCGTTCCAAGCAGGTATCCACCACTAGAATGCTGCACTCCTTTTGGTTTTCCAGTTGACCCGGAGGTATAGAGAATGAATAGCGGGTGTTCAGCGCCCACCCATTCTGGTTCACACTGTGTGCGCTGTGAATTGAACAGGTCGTGCCACCAAATGTCTTTATCATCGTCCCATGCTATATCGTTGCCGGCACGGCGATATACGATGACACTGTGAACACTTTCACAATTACCCAAGCCCAGTGTTTCGTCAACGATGGGCTTCAAAGGCATCAGTTTCCCGCCGCGCATCTGAGCGTCGGCGGTGATGACTGCGCAAGCGCTTGCATCGGTAATGCGTTCATGCAAACTCTTGGCTGAGAAGCCGCCAAACACGACCGAGTGAATTGCCCCGATGCGGGCGCAAGCTTGCATTGCTACGACTGCTTCGATGCTCATTGGCAGATAGATTACGACACGGTCGCCTTTCTTGATTCCGCGAGATTTCAAGCCATTGGCAAACTGGCAGACACGCCCATGTAATTCACGATAGGTTATTTTTGATACCTTGCCGTCATCAGCTTCGAAAATAATCGCAATCTTATCCGGTTGAGTAGCGAGATGCTTGTCCAAGCAGTTGTAGGAAACGTTCAATTCACCGTCTTCGAACCATTTGTAGAAAGGGGCCTGATCCTTGTTTAGAACCTTGGTGAATGGTTTTTTCCACTGTAGAGTTTCGCGCGCAAGTTTGCTCCAGAAACCTTCATAATCATTCTTTGCAGCATCGCTCAGTGCCTTGTAACCTGCCATGCCAGATACGTTGGCCTGTTTTACGAATTGAGGAGATGGTTCGAAGACTCGCTGTTCATTCAATACTGATTCGATGTTGGACATGTTAACTCCCGAGTGATGGTGTGTGTCGAGCGTATTGTTATAAATCAGGACCAGAGGAGAATGTAGTTATATTTTGTTCTCT
Source organism: Gallionella sp. (assembly GCA_024641025.1). Taxonomy (GTDB): domain Bacteria; phylum Pseudomonadota; class Gammaproteobacteria; order Burkholderiales; family Gallionellaceae; genus Gallionella. Next base: position 2,569 of record JAHEDW010000005.1, on the reverse strand, counting down.
CTGTCAACAAATGCAGGCCAAGCCGGAAGGTACTCAAATCATGCATCCCGGCACTGCTGCATTTTGTAATTTCTAATTTGCCGAATACCTTCTGTATCGGTATTCTCGCATAATGGAGACTGTAAGTTAACCCAGAACCTTGTGGGCCGAACTAATTGCCATGCCGCGATTGATTGGCGCATTTAGTCGGCCCAGCGTCTCCTCAAGTGCGCTCAGGCAGAACAGCACGTTGGTCGCATTGCTTGCAAAGCCCATAAGGCCGATACGCCAGATTTTGCCAGCCATCACGCCCAGGCCTGCACCGATCTCCAAGTTGTAGTCCTTGAGGAGCGCGCTGCGAACTGCTGTATCGTCGACGCCATCAGGGATATGGATCGAATTCAATTGTGGAAGACGTTCGCCTTCCTTAACGACGAAACGCAAACCCATAGCCTCTATTCCAGCTTTAAGCGCCTGATGGTTTCGGTCATGGCGTACCCAGGCGTTTTCCAGACCTTCATCCTGCAGGATCACCAGTGCTTCGTGTAAACCATAAAGTGCATTGATTGGAGCAGTGTGGTGGTAAGCGCGCTTTCCACTTCCCCAATAGCCCATAACCAGATTCAGGTCGAGGAACCAGCTCTGAACCTTTGTTTTACGCGCCTTGATTCTTTCCACTGCACGCTCGTTGAAGCTCACTGGTGATAAACCTGGCGTACATGAAAGACACTTTTGCGAACCGGAATAAATTGCATCCACGTTCCATTCATCCACTTTGAGAGGAGATCCACCCAGGGATGTGACGGCATCCACGATCGTGATGCAATTGTGACGGTGGGCGATCTCGACCAATGTTTTGACGTCTGACTGAGCGCCAGTTGAAGTTTCAGCATGCACAAAGGCAACTACCTTTGCATCTGGATGTTTCTTAAGTGAATCCTCCAGTTTACCTGGGTCCACTGCAGTTCCCCAAGCATCCTCCACCATGATTGCAGTTGCGCCACAGCGTTCTACGTTTTCCTTCATGCGCCCACCGAAAACTCCGTTCTGGCACACGATTACCTTGTCTCCAGGTTCAACTAGGTTCACGAAGCACATTTCCATGCCGGCTGAACCAGGAGCTGAGACCGGGAGCGTGAGAGCATTTTTTGTTTGGAAAGCGTATTGAAGCAGTGCCTTCATCTCGTCCATCATCGAGACGAACACCGGGTCGAGATGGCCGATAGTGGGGCGAGACATAGCCTCTAGGATGCGTGGATCGACATCGGACGGGCCCGGACCCATAAGGGTACGGAGGGGGGGGTGAAAGGATTTTATCGTCATGATCATATTTATGGTTTGTGGTTGGTTAAGCGGTTGGTTTAGTTCAGGCTGATAATGATAGCAAAATATCACAGCGAAATGGTGGGGTTTGTGTCCTAGCTTATGCTGAAATGAACTGAAGAAGACTTCGATTAGGGTATGCTTCGTCTCAGGGGTATGAATGTTAATGTGCAGTCCTGGGATGGGTTGAAGCGGTGCTTGAGACGAGGACGATGGGGTGAAAAGTAAACCATTGCTGACTCAATTGGATCCGACGCGGTCGGAATCGAGCTCACACGAAGACAGTAGGCCTACTGATGAGAAACTCGCTGGAGCCGGTTCGGTATTCCACGTCCATCAGGTGTCTAAGATATATCGAATGGGCGAAGTGGAAGTGCATGCGTTAAAAGAGGTGACCGTCGATCTCTATCAGGGCGAGTTCGCTGTTCTGCTTGGTGCTTCAGGGAGCGGGAAATCCACGCTGCTAAACATCCTGGGCGGCCTTGACCGGCCAAGCAGTGGTGAGGTCTATTACCGCGATCACGATCTGACCCGTGCCGATGATGAGGGCCTGACACGCTACCGCCGCGAACACGTGGGTTTCGTGTTCCAATTCTATAATTTGATACCCAGCCTCACCGCTATAGAAAACGTCGCGTTGGTGACCGAGATCGCGGAGAGGCCTCTTGACCCGGTCGAAGCGCTCGACTTGGTTGGACTGGGCAAGCGGCGCGATCATTTCCCCTCGCAACTATCTGGCGGCGAGCAACAGCGTGTCGCAATCGCACGAGCGGTGGCCAAGCGTCCTGATGTGCTGTTATGCGATGAACCTACCGGAGCGCTTGACTATGCCACCGGTAAACTTGTGCTCGAGGTGTTGGAGCAGATTAACCGCGAACTTGGCACGATTACCGCAGTGATCACGCATAACGCAGCTATCGCAGGAATGGCCGACCGAGTAATACGTATCGGCAGCGGATCCATCACTGAAATACAGTGTAACAAGGTCAAGGTCGCACCGTCGGAGATCTCCTGGTGAAGCCGCTCGGCAAAATTCTTTGGCGCGATCTCTGGCACTTGCGCGGACAGGTTCTTGCGGCTGCGCTGGTCGTGGCTTGCGGAGTGGCGGCACAGGTCAGCATGCGTAGCGCCCACATCTCTTTGCAGGCAGCTCAGGCGAACTTTTATGACAATTACCGCTTTGCAGATGTGTTTGCCCATCTTAAGCGTGCACCGGAAAGTCTGGCTGAAGAGATTCGTGCATTGCCGGGTGTGGCGCAGGTGCGTA